>JAUIBH010000012.1 GCA_030427985.1 Bacteroidia bacterium
TCACATTGAGCTCATTATTTTTTTTGAAGATCTCTGGATGTTCCAAGGGAAAACTGTGGTTCAGGTACACAATAGATTCTTCATCCAGGTCCATAGCCACCAAATCGATGCCCCGCATCAGCAGATATTTGGTGAGTACACCCATGCCCGGTCCAATTTCCAAGACATTGGTGTAACCATTCAAAGAAAGAGTATCCGCTATTTTTTGCGCAATGGTCTCGTCTTTTAGAAAGTGCTGACCTAAGTGCTTTTTGGCCTTTACGGCACCTTCTTCTTGAATGTTTTCGGTTTTCCTGGCTTTGCCATTACCCAGTTTTCTTCTTTTCTTTCTGGACACAGGAGTTTTTTTGCAAGTTACTGGGAATTTTCTATATACACCCATGCCGTAACCCCAGATTCCAACTGGAATTTTTTACGCTTGTACGCACTGGTCTCGTAGATGTCTGCTTTTTTTAGGTCAACTAGCGATACTTCATATACCGTGCCCGCTACCTTATCTTCTCCATTTTTTGTGTGAAGCACTAGGGGATAGCGGCCATACACAGCATTTTCGAACCGTTTATAGCCAAACAAAAAATCTGGTTTTCCATTCAAAATACGGCCAAAAATATACTCTTGAACCTGTAGATCTTGCAAGGTGCCGTAGGTAAAGAGATATTCCAATAGATTAAGGGATTTGTTGGTGGACTACTTCAAGTTCGGTTCTAAAGGCCACAAACTTATTGGGAAACTTGTTTTGGGCTTCTTCCCGTAACCGTTCGGCGTCAAACTCGTAATAGCATTCCAAAGTTTTGCGGTCTGGAGAGGTATACTGGATGGAATAGGTGATGCCTCCCATGTCTTCTTCTACCAAAACCTTGACCATTTTGGCATGGGAAAATCTACCGGTTTTCAACATATCAGGAATATGTTTGTCCCGCATCCAGATAAGCCATTCATCATGGACGCTTTCATCCACATTTATGGTAACATTGTAAATCAGCATTGACCTTGAATTTATAGGCCTAAATGTAGGGAAGAATTAGTTAATGGCATCGCCACGGAGCCTTCTAAAATTCTTTCGTGCCTGTGGGAAGTAATAGCTATCCTGATAGTTGTAGATGATCTTTTCGTAATGACTTTTGGCCTTTTCGGGCTCATTCAGGATGTTTCGGTAGAGTTCACCTAGGGCAAAATGGGCATCATCGGCCAAAATCTCATCGGAATAGAACTCCACAATTTTTTTATAGTTGAATTCCGCACTTTCATAATCCTTTTGAGCTTCCAAAAGTTCTGCCTGTTTTAAAAGAGCTTCATCCTCAATTTTCTCGCCTTTATGATTTTGTAAAATGTCTTCCAAAGCAGCAATGGCCTTTTTGTTTTTATTTTGATAGGCCATTAAGTCGGCACGGGCGTATTTTTTTAATGCGGTCTTTGTGGAATCTTCCAGGGAGTTATCCGAAATCAATAGGCTCAACTGCATGGCATCATTAGCGATGAGTTGTGAGGTAGAACCTCGAAGTACCTTGAGTTGCGTAAGGGCCCAATCAAAATCACCTTTATAAAAACTGGTCTGTGCTACTTTAAAACGGGCATTTTGACCCAAAACATCATTTTTGAGGCTTTTTTGCACTTGCGTGAAATTGATTAAAGCTTGATTGAATTGTTGATTATAGACCAAAATATCACCCAAAGCCAATTTTACATAGGCCACGGCCATACGGTTCATGGGTAATTCCAGACTTTCTTTGAGCAACGCAATGGCAGGTTCCGGACGTTCTCTTTTAAACGTGAGGAAATTGGCATAGGCAATCTGAAGTTGAAGCGTTCTGCTTTGGTTTCCATACTCGGCCTCTAGATCTTGAAACTTCTTTTCCACTTCATCCAATGTCCTTTCGGTTGGATTCAGTAACGCAATGTCAATAAGATTGAGCTCGGCATTGAGTTTGGTTCTGGGTTCGTTGGCGTTGTCTACGATATATTCAAAAATGGCTGTGGCATTTTCAAGGTCATTGTCCTCCAAGGCAATCTCACCCAAATTCTCCAATCGGTCCATAGCATCATCGTCAGAACGCTTGAAAATGGCCTTTTCTTGACTGAAGGCACTGTTGTATTGTTTTTGTTGGACAAAGAGCCAACTCAACAATTCGTTCCAGAGAATGTCCGGATTTTTCTGGGCATTTTGAAGCAGCACTTTTCGGAGTAAGACGTTGTTGGCATCTGCTGGGTCTTCGGAAATAAAATCATCAATATTGCGGAGTACGTTGGAGCGCGAGGTACGTCCCTGCCAAATGAGATTCAGGTAGGATTGGTACATTTTCTCAATATCGCCCTGCTCCCCATAAATCCGGGCCAACTGAAAATCATAGTTCAACTCAGGTTTTAAAGCCATGGCCTTGGAATAGGCTTTTACCGCATAATCCAAAAGGGCATATTTTTGAAAACGATAGCCCACACTGTAGCCATAATTGGGATTTTCATCAATCTTTTGAATGGCCTTATCATAATATCCAGTAGCTTGGTCCGCTTGGTCTTGGAGGGTGTAATTATATCCCAATTCAATAAAGAAAGTAGGAAAAGCATAGGGGTCATCTACCTTTTCCAGGAGGAAATTCTCTGCATCTTCATACCGTTCCAATTGTTGATAGCAGGCTACCAATCCTTCTGAATAATCGGAGCGCCTTGGGTTTTGTTCCACCAATTTTGCATAGAAGACCACCGCTTTTTCATAATCTCCATCATTGAAATACTGCTTGGCCAGAAAGTCTTCCTGGGCATGGGCGTAGGTCAGTAGGCAAAAGCATGATATGAGAAATAGAAAGTATCGCAATAGCACATTTTATTTCAAATATAACGTAGAAAAGCGGGGGATTCTGTTAAGCGAATCCAAATAAATCGATGAAATCCTCTAGTCAATCGTATCAAAACCGCAGTAGGGAACCAAAACCTCTGGGATTTTGATGCCATTTTCGGTCTGATAGTTCTCCAATATGCCTGCCAATACCCGTGGCAAGGCCAAAGCGCTTCCGTTTAAGGTATGCGCCAATTGACTTTTCCCATTCTCATCTTTAAAACGAAGTTTTAGACGGTTGGCCTGAAAAGTTTCAAAATTGGAAACGGAACTGATTTCCAACCACCGGTCTTGGGCGGTAGAAAACACCTCAAAATCATAGGTGAGGGCAGAGGTAAAGCCTAAATCACCTCCGCAAAGCCGAAGAATGCGATATGGTAATTTCAATTCCCGGAGAATATTTTTGACGTGCTCCACCATCTCATCCAAAGCTTGGTAGGAATTGTTGGGATGCTCCATGCGTACAATCTCCACCTTATCAAATTGGTGCAAACGGTTCAGACCGCGGACATGAGCTCCATAGCTTCCGGCCTCTCTTCGAAAACAGGGCGTATAACCTGTGTATTTGATGGGGAAGTCGCTTTCGGCCAAAATATCGTCTCGGTGCAAATTGGTAACAGGAACCTCTGCAGTGGGAATCAAATAGAGGTCATCTGCCTGCACATGATACATTTGACCTTCTTTGTCCGGCAATTGACCGGTTCCATACCCAGATGCCTCATTCACCATAAGGGGAACTTGCATTTCGGTATAGCCAGCTTCGGTGTTTTTGTCCAAAAAATAAGCAATCAACGCACGCTGCAAACGGGCGCCTTTTCCTTTGTAAACGGGAAAGCCAGCTCCGGTGATTTTAACGCCAAGTTCAAAATCGATGATGTCATATTTTTTTGCCAATTCCCAGTGGGGTAGGGCATTTTCGGTTAATGTGGGTACGTCACCTTCACGAAAAACCTCTTCATTATCTTCCTCACTGTTTCCAGCTGGGACAGAGTCATGCGGAATATTGGGAATGAGGTACAACTCTTCCTGCAAAGCAGTGGCTGTTGCATTTAGGTCATCACCCAATTGCTTTGAGGCTTCCTTCAACCCCGCAGTTTTTTCTTTTAGGGCATTGGCTTCCTGTGCTTTTCCAGATTTGAAGAGCATACCAATTTCCTTGGAAAGTTTGTTGGATTCGGCCAAGGTATTGTCCAATTCGGTTTGGATGGAACGTCTTTTTTCATCCAACTCGATGACTTTGGATAGTATGGGAGCGGCATCAATATTTCGTTTTTTTAAAGCAATGATGATGTTCTCCTTATTTTCTCTAATGGTCTGTAATTGAAGCATGGCCTTATTTTGAGCGGCAAATTTAGGGAATTTACCCATCTTACACTACAACGTAAACGATTACCTTTGCACCGTCTAACTAAATAACCCAATATGATTTTTGAGCACTTTGCAGTAAATGTAGCTGATGCACCTTCGGTTGTGGAATGGTATACAATAAACATGGGCCTGAAGGCGCGTGTGGCCGATAAGAACCCTCCTTTTATGACCTTTTTGGAAGACAGCACTGGGCGTGTGGTAGTCGAGTTCTACCAACGTGCCGATGCTCCTGTAACTGATTTTTCTGGAGAAAACTCATTGAGTTTCCATGTGGCCTTTGTGTCTGAAAATGCAGAAGAGGACAAGAAACGTTTGGTGGAAAATGGTGCTACTTTTGAGCTCGAGGTAAACTTGGAGGACGGTAGTCATATTGTGATGCTCCGCGATCCGTGGGGTATGCCCTTGCAATTGTGCCAACGAGCCAAACCTTTTTAGTCACTGGTTTTTGTGGAATCCGCTGTTTGACGGGGTAAAATCCAGTCATTGTGGGCGAAGTGTTTCCAAGGGACACTGGCCAGGTCCACTTTGGGGTCAATAAATTTATAATATTCTCCACTGTTTACTTTGACCTTGTTGGTAACAAATACCTGAATATCCTCGCCTTTTTTAGCATATTCCTTTTTTAAACGCTGGGCAAACTGCCATGCAAAGTCAGGATAACAGGCCACCCTTCTCCGCTGTTTTTTGGTGAGATAGTCATCCAAATTAATAAAATTGACCTTGTCAGTCTCTTTGTAGACTACACGGTAGCGAATGGTCCCCGAACGACTTCTAAGCATCATTCGCCAGCTCAATCTGTGCCCTTCTTCCGTCCAAAGTACATCATCTTTAAAAGCATAATGGCGCAGTGGAAGCACCAATTGAACCACAAAGTAGATTCCCAAAACGCCAATGATTAGATTTCTATTTTTTGGTACGGTCAAGACTTGGTCGACCACAATTTCCTTGGTTTTTAGAAAAATATTCCGAATTGTTTGTGGCTCAAAAAAGAATACAGTGAACGCTAAAGACAGGTAGGGGAAAATCCCAATCCTGAACACGTAGCTGTTGAACAGGTGAAAGAATACCGCCGCTCCAAAGGCAATTTTACGGGTGGGTTTCCAAAGCAGGGCAGGCACAATGAGCAAATCAAAGAAAATACCAAAGAAGGCTACAATTTTGTGCACCCATTTCTGCTGAAGCAGTTCTCCCACTAAAAAATAATCGCTCTTGCTGTTCATCAAGATTTCAATGATACTAAAATCCAGCCAATCCCCATACAATTTGGCCACGGAGGCATAGGTGTACACAATGAACAATTGTAGAATAATGGTCCATCGTACCCAATTAGGCATGGTGTTGGAACGTAGTTTCGGATTTAACTTGGCGTCCAAGGAAGCATCTCTGCCAGCGGGCAAAAAGGCCATGATAAAGGCCAGGAGCATCAACAGATAATAGTGGTTGTTGTACGAGGTTTTCTGCATCAAGTATACTCCAGTCCACATAAAGGCAAAGGCAAAGGCACTGAACCGGTATTTATAGCCAAGTGTAATCATAATGCCCAAGGTGCCCATTAGGGCAAAATAGATGTACATGCCGTTTCCAGGCAAGGGCTGGAGCCACTCAAAACCTATAAAACTGAAAGTGAACTGGGGTTCAACAAGCGTTCTTCTAACCCACCCCGTAGCAATAGCCCCGTAGCATTCGGCACTGACCAAGAGTCCGTAGAAAATTCGGAAAACAACGAGTTGGGCGTTGTCTATCTTCTTAAAAAGAAACTGGTTGAGCATCTATTTGGAGATTAGATCCAGCGAAAAATTCCTGTCTTTTTTTAATTGCTCCCGCAATTCTTCAACGGAGTTGAACTTGTGTTCGTCACGAATGCGGTGTAAGATCTTGACCTGTATTTTTTGGTCGTAAAGGTTGCCATCGAACTCAAAAAAATTGATTTCTATACTTTTTTCGGTACCAGATACCGTTGGATTGAACCCAATGTTCATCATACCATAATATTCCTTCCCATGAAGCATGCTTTTTGCCACATAGACCCCATTTTTTGGTATGAGCTTATACGTTTCGGCAATATGAAGATTGGCGGTGGGAAAGCCAAATCCTTTGCCCAGTCCCTTTCCTTTTTTAACGGTTCCGGTAAGCATATAGGCATAGCTTAGATAACTGTTGGCCGTGGCCACATCACCTTCTCTTAAGGCATTTCTGATTTTAGTGGAACTCACGGATACATCATCGATTTCCTGTGCGGGGATTTCTTCCACTTCAAAATCCAAGGTGTTTCCAAATGCCATTAAATCTTGGATATTTGCATTGCGGTTGCGTCCAAATCTATGGTCATAGCCAATAATGATTTTTTTGGCCTTTAGGTTGTTCACTAGAATATCGCGGACAAATTCGGTTGCTGTAAGTCGGGAAAATGCCTTGGTGAACGGATGAATAATGAGATAATCCAGCCCCAAACCTTCCATAATTTGGGCTTTCTCCTCAATGGTATTCAATAGTTTTATATCCGTATCTTTCTGCAATACCATTCGTGGATGCGGGAAAAAAGTAAGTACGGTGGATTTCAATCCTGTGTTTTTGGCACTATTTATGAGACGTTCCAATATCTTACGATGGCCCAAATGAACCCCATCAAAAGTACCGATGGTAATAACGGTTTCATTTGTAAGATGCTTATATAGAGAAATGTCTTGGATTGTTTCCACCTAATCAAGAAATAAAAAAAGGCTTATTTTTGAAATTGACTGACGCCTACATATGTATGAAAGCTAAATTACATCTTGTTTTTTCAATAACCATACTTTTTAGCTGCTTTTGTACCTATGGACAGCAGGCGTATTGGAAATCCATCCCCAAAAAACCCAGTTATAAGAGTGCTTCCGTAAAGGATATGGGTAAAGCCAGGGCACTTTTTTCCTTGGACAAAAATCTTTTCAAAGAAAAGCTTGAAGGTTTTTCCATTTCCAAAAAGGGAAAGGATGTCATATACCTTCCGGACAGTGATGGGAACGTAATTCCTTTTATACTCAAAGAAACTCCTGTTCTTCACCCTGAATTGGCGGCAAAATACCCCCAGATAAAGTCCTTTACCGGGTTGAGCCTCAATGGAAAATACAAGATTAAACTCAGTAGTTCACATAAGGGGATAGAAAGTATGGTGATTGACCTAGGCAATCAAAAAACAGCCTTTTTGGAACCTGTGTTGAATGATGACAATTCCTATGTTTTGTACAACAAGGGGGAGCGTTCAGGCTTGGAGAATAGATTTGTGTGTAAGACCGAAGTGATGCTGCAAGATAAAATGAAGTCTGGAGGGAGTACCGGAAAAATCATTGTTCCCTTGGTGGATGACCAGCTGCTCAGAAAATTCCGAATTGCCGTTTCGGCAAGCGGAGAATATACCGAATATCATGGAGGTACGGTTGCGGATGCTCTGGCAGCGATCAATACAACCCTAACACGGATAAATGAAGTGTTTGAAACAGATTTGGGTGTAACCCTGGAACTGATTCCGAACAATGACCTGGTAATTTTTACAGATCCTGATACTGATCCCTATAACGGCAGTCTGAACTCTCAAGTGCAAAATACACTTACATCAACCATTGGTGAAGCTGATTATGATGTGGGGCATTTGTTCCATAGCGTGGATGAACCTGAACAAAATAACGGTAATGCAGGTTTTATTGGTGCTGTTTGTGTTGATAACCAAAAAGGAAGTGGATTCTCGGCCTCTTTTGAGCCGGAAGGCGATGTTTTTGATTTGGACTATGTGGCCCATGAACTTGGACATCAATTTGGAGCCAACCATACCTGGTCCTATGAATCTGAGGGTACGGGTGTGCAGGCAGAACCTGCCAGTGGAACCACCATTATGGGATATGCAGGAATTGTTTTAGGAAACAATGTTGCTCCCAATGGGGATGATTATTTTCATTTTAACAGCATACTTCAAATAACCAATTACTTGCAAACGGTAGCTTGTGCACAAACAACCGTTCAAACCAATTCGCCACCGGTACTAACGCCTGTAGGGGATTATAATATTCCAAAAGGGACTGCTTTTGTATTGGAAGGCGTGGCCACCGACCCAGACCCAAGCGATGTACTTACCTACACCTGGGAACAAATAAACGATGGAGTGGTGACCACCAGTACTTTTGGTCCCACTAATCCCAGTGGAGCCAATTTTAGGTCGCTGCCGCCCAGCACTGACCCAGCGCGGTATTTTCCAAGATTGAGCGAGGTAACCCAAGGAAATTTAACCCAAGTAAACCCATTGGAAAATGATGCGTGGGAAACCGTTTCCGATATTGAGCGAACCTTAAGTTTTGCATGTACTGTTCGTGATAATGCTGCAGGCGGAGGACAAGTGGTTTCTGATGTCCTTGATGTAAACGTTTTTAAGGTAGCAGGCCCTTTTGTGGTGACTTCACAAGCTTCCAATGAAATTTACGAAGCAGGTTCAACACAAGAAGTTACTTGGGATGTAGCCAAAACCAACAGTTCGCCCATTGATGCGCAGACTGTGGATATTTTCCTTTCGTTGGATGGCGGGATGAGTTTCCCGATTACCTTGGCCGATGACACCCTGAATGATGGTTCTGAGGAGGTGCTTATCCCTGGGGATGTAACCAATTCAGCACGAATCATGGTAAAGGCCAGTGACAATGTATTTTTTGCCATCAGTGCATCAGACTTTACCATTGAGCAATCAGAAGTGGTCTTAAATTTTCAAGAGTTGTCCTTTACCGTATGTCAGCCCAATGATATTATTATACCTTTTACCTATAAAACCTTTGGTGGGTTCAGTGAAACATCAACTTTTTCTGCTGATGTCCCTGCTGGCTTGTCGGCATCCTTTTCTCCAACTCAGGCCAGTGCTGATGATACAGCGGTGGATTTGACCATTTCCAATACCAATGCCATTGCAGCCGGCGTGTATGATATTACGGTAACAGCTACTTCCGCATCAGTAACCAAGAATATTTCCTTGTCTCTCACAATCGTAGACGGAACCTTTCCTGATGTTGTTCTTGCCTCACCTGCAAATATGCAAACTGCGGTCACCTTAAGCCCACAACTTAGTTGGGAGCCCAATCCTTTATATTCAAGCTATGATATAGAGGTGGCCACCGATGTTGGATTTACAGATGTTGTTTCATCGGCTACCGTGCCTTTCACATTTTACCAAGTAAATGGCTTGGAGGAACAGACCGAATATTTTTGGAGGATTCGCCCAAACAACGATTGTGGAACAGGAACTTTTGGTACTCCGTTTAGTTTTACCACAATTCAATTGGACTGCAAAAGTGTGGAGCCCAGAAACGGCCTTCCTTTGGAGATTTCCTCGATTGGAACACCCACAGTGACCAGTTCAATTCATTTTTTTGAAGACCTGCCCATTTCAGATATCAATGTGAATCTAGAGGTGAATCATACCTTTTTGGAAGATTTGATCATTACTTTGATTTCGCCTTCCGGGACGCGCGTGGCCCTTGTTTCAAATACATGCGGGAGTTTGAACAATATCAACGCTGTTTTTGATGATGATGCTTCACCAATTGTATGTTCTGGAAATCCTGCAATAATGGGATCAGTGAGTCCATTGGGTTCTTTGGCATCCCTCAATGGCGAATCCATTTTAGGCGAATGGATTTTGGAAATTAAAGACACGGCCGCAAGCGATGGTGGTGACTTGGTGGCTTTTTCCATGGATGTATGTGTGGAAGGAGCGTATAGGCCGGATGAAGACGAAGATGGGGTTTTTGATGATGGCGATGATTTATGTCTGGGTACGCCAAAAGGCGTTGAGGTGGACACCAATGGTTGTCCTGTGTTCAGATTTCCTTCAGACAATTTTGATATAGTAATTCAAAGTGAATCCTGTAGAAATAGCAACAATGGTTCAATAACCATAACACCATTTGACACCTCCATAACTTACTCGGCAGTATTGGATGGGGGAGGAACACCATCGAACGTGGACTTTACCGATGGGCATACCTTCCTAAACCTTGGAGCTGGAAATTATGCGTTGTGCATTACCGGGACCAATGGGCTGGTTACCTACCAAGAGACGTGTTTTGATATCAGTATAACAGAGCCCGATATATTGGACGTGGAAGCCATCACAAATGCAGAAACCTTGGATGTTACGTTAAGTGGGGCCGACTTCTACAATGTGGAGCTGAATGGAGTGGTGACACAAACCGAAAGTTCCAAGCTCCAACTCCAACTGACTGAAGGAAAAAATGTGTTGCGCGTGTATTCCAATCTACCTTGTCAAGGTGTTATTGAAAAAACAGTGTTTTACACCACTCGTCCTATCCTATCCCCTAATCCTGTGGACTCGTTCACAGAAGTGTTTTTAAATGGATATCAAGGCAGTGTGGAAATCCAAATTTTTTCAGCAAATGGGCGTTTGGTCAGAACGGATTCCAAATTGGTCAGCGGGAACAATCTTGAGTTGGATTTGTCCTCCTTGTCCAAGGGCATCTATTATCTGAGTATAGAAAAGGAAGGTGTAAAGGAAATGTTTAAATTTATAAAGAGATGATTCGGAATTTAGCACTGTTGTCCATATTGGCCTTGTTGATCTCTTGCGGAGGCAATGACGATCCACCACCTGTTCCAGTAGGGGCGGCGTTGGTATTTCCTGAAGAAAATTCAGAATGTACCACTGGGGTCAGTATAAATGAGACATTGAGCCAAGTAACTTTTCAATGGATGGCCTCCTCCAACACCGATAGGTACACCTTAAGCGTTGTTAATCTTGATACTAATGTTCCCCAGACCATATCAACGGCGGCAACATCGGCGAGTTTGTCCATAACCAAAGGCACTCCCTTTGCCTGGTCGGTTACCTCTATAAGTTCTAATTCCGATCAAACTGCAACAAGTGAAACGTGGTTGTTCTTCAATGCAGGGTCTGAAACCACCCATGCTCCTTTTCCGGCACAGTTGGTAAATCCAGTTTCTGGTGCTACCGTTCAAAAAGATTTGGCCAATGAAGTGCTCTTGGAATGGCAGGGGGCTGATGTGGATGAAGACATCGCTTCGTTTGAGGTGTTTTTTTCCGAAGAAAATCCGCCCACAACTTCAATTGGGGTTTTGGACTCTGGAACAATGGAGTTCTCTGTAAGCGTGAGTTCTGATACGGTGTATTATTGGAGCATCATTACCACTGATGGGGAAGGCAACAGTTCCGACTCGGGGGTATTTGAGTTCAAGGTATTCTAAATTAGGTGCCGTTGAACTGGTTCATGGTATTTTTTACCCCTGCAAAAACAAAGGAACGAATAAGGTCTGCGGATTTTTTCAACCGTTCAGGAAGTGCTGCCGCTTCTTCTTGGTTCCATTGCCCCAAAACGTAATCTACTTGTTTTCCCTTACTGAATTCAGCCCCCACACCAAATCGAAATCGTGGGTATTGCGTTGTTTGCAGGGTATTCTGAATGTCTTTTAGGCCATTGTGCCCGCCATCACTTCCCTTGG
This sequence comes from Bacteroidia bacterium, assembly GCA_030427985.1. Classification (GTDB taxonomy): domain Bacteria; phylum Bacteroidota; class Bacteroidia; order Flavobacteriales; family Flavobacteriaceae; genus Flagellimonas. The sequence goes on from JAUIBH010000012.1 coordinate 11,690, forward strand.
TCTTTAAGCGAATGGTTCCAAAAGGCAAGTTGATATCATCAGTAACGATAAGCACATTGGCCAAGGCAATGTTCTCTTTTTCCATCCAGTATTTTACCGCCTTTCCGCTTAAGTTCATGTAGGTGGACGGTTTTAGGCATAGTACACTTCTTCCTTTGTGTTTAAAGGAAGCTATGGAACCCAATTTGGCACTTTCAAAGGTGAAGTTTTCCGCTTCGGCCAAGAAATCCAAAACCTTGAAACCGATATTATGTCGGGTTTGTTCATATTCTGCTCCGATATTTCCGAGGCCAACAACAAGGAATTTTTTCATAGGGTCAGTTTCTTGTAGTAGTGTTTTTTGGACGTCAAACAGGTTTTTAATGAATTGGAACATTGCGGAACCATTTTGCCTAAAAATACAAAAGCATCCCAAATTTTACAGCGTAGTAAAACCGGGATGCTTTTTTATAAAACTCTAAAACTATTCTGTAGCTTCAGCTTCTGGGGCTTCACCACCTTCGGCTCCGCCTTCAGCAGCAGCTTCAGCACCTTCTTCTGTTTCTTCATCTTCATCTTCAAGCTCTTCATCAATAGAAGTTCTAGAAGCTTTCACCTGTACAATGGCTGTACTTTCTGGGTGTAAAATGGTATAGTCGTCATTCAACACAGTTTCAACAGCAATGGTGCCCCCAATTCTAAGTTTGGAGATGTCCACAGTGATAAAATCAGGAAGTAGATCGGGCAATGCCTTAATGGAAAGCTTACGCTTTCTGAACAGCAAGCGACCACCGTTTCGTACCCCTGGTGAATTTCCTTCCAAACGAACAGGGATGTTCATGGTAACAGGTTTGTCCTCGAACAATTGATAGAAATCGATGTGAAGGATTTTATCGGTAACAGGATGAAACTGGATGTCCTGCAATACAGCACTCAGCTTTTCACCATTTTCCAATTCAATCGCAACAGTGTGCGCGTTGGGGGTGTACACTAAATCTCTGAACGAGATTTCATCAGCTGAAAAGTGCAATGGCTTATCCCCTCCGTACAGCACGCAAGGGACCTTTCCAGCATTACGTAGGGCCTTGGTAGATACCTTGCCCACGCTTTCTCTTTGGGATCCTTTGATAGTAATTGACTTCATTATTATATATTAAATTAATTTACATTAGAAATTTGGAAGATATTGAAGTGTTGTGATGCACCCTATGCATAACATCTGCAAAAAGGTCGGCACAACTCAATACCTTTATTTTTTTCTTGGTCTCATCAATTGGAATGGAATCAGTAACGATCAATTCTGCCAACTTTGATTTTTCTATTCGTTCATACGCCTTGCCCGATAACAATCCGTGTGTGGTAACGGCGCGAACGCTTTCTGCTCCTCTCTCCATCATTAAATCGGCAGCTTTGGTAAGTGTACCTGCGGTATCTACCATATCATCTACCAGAACCACATTTTTACCCTGTACATCACCAATCAATTCCATGTGTGAAATAACATTGGCCTTGGCGCGTTGCTTGTAACAGATAACGACATCGCATTCCAAAGCCTTGGAATAGGCATAGGCTCTTTTGGAACCTCCCATATCAGGTGATGCAATGCAAAGATTGTCCAAATTCAGGCCTTTTAAATAGGGCAGGAACAAGGTCGATGCAAAAAGGTGGTCCACCGGTTTTTCAAAGAACCCCTGAATTTGATCGGCATGAAGGTCCATGGTGATGATTCGTGTGGCGCCTGCTGTTTCCAACATTTTGGCAACCAATTTTGCTGCAATGGGAACGCGGGGTTTATCCTTTCTATCCTGACGAGCCCATCCAAAATAGGGCATAACAGCCGTAATATGTCTGGCAGAAGCCCGTTTGGCAGCATCAAGCATCAATAGCATTTCCATAAGATTCTCCGAACTTGGATTTGTGGACCCAATGATAAAAATGCGCGCACCGCGAATGGATTCTTCGAAAGAAGGCTGAAACTCCCCGTCGCTGTACCTGGAAAATTGAATCTTTCCGAGATCAGCACCATAAGAAGCTGCTATCTTCTTGCCAAGATCAACACTTTGCGTGCAAGCAAATATTTTAGGCTCGGGAACTTGGTATGCCATTGCAAACTCTTGTTAACTAGCTTTTTGAAGCGCTTTTTTATAAAGAGGTGCAAATTTAAAAATTAATTCGGGTTGCTAAAGGAATAAAGGAAGTATTTTTTGGTGGTAAATGAAATAATTTTTTAGCTTTGCATCCGCAATTAAAATAAGCCACTATAATTGCTTATGCCTTGGTGGCGGAACTGGTAGACCTGTCTGCCGACAGGCAGGCGCGCTGAAATTGAAATATTGACCCGTTGATTAGTGTCTATGCGATATCAAGTTTGGAGCATAACTACATTTATGTGGGGATGACATCCAATTTGAAAGAAAGGATTGCAAGACACAATGAGGGAAGAGAGCGGACAACAAAGTTTTATGCTCCGTTTAAGCTGATTTATTCAGAAGAATGTTTGGATAGATTATCGGCAAGAAAAAGGGAAAAATATTGGAAGTCGGGCGTAGGTAAGGAAAAATTGCGAAAACTCAGAGATGAGTTGATATAATGCCTTGGTGGCGGAACTGGTAGACGCGCTGGATTCAAAATCCAGTTCTTTCGGGAGTGTGGGTTCGATTCCCACCCAAGGTACTTAAAAGCCCCGATCATGAATTCATGATCGGGGCTTTTGCTTTCTTGAAATTTTTGTGCTGGGGTTTTGTCAATCAACCATTCCTTTGTTTAATTTCGATTTTTATAAAAAGACTTTATGGCCGTCTGGATTTTTTTCCTGTTGGGAATCTTCATTTTCTTGGCCCTTGATCTAGGGGTGTTCAATAAGAAAGCTCATGTCATCAGTGTTCGGGAAGCTTCAATGTGGACTGGGATTTGGGTAACACTGTCCATTTTGTTCTCGGGAGTCATTTATTGGTTGTATGCTACGGGACGAATTGACAATGTGGATTCTTTAAAACCCATGGATGCCAGTATAAAATATATTACCGGCTACCTTATTGAGCTTTCATTGAGCATTGATAATATTTTTGTTATCGCCGTTATTTTTGGATCGTTCAATATACCCCAAAAATATCAGCACCGGGTATTGTTTTGGGGCATTTTGGGAGCCATTGGGTTCCGGGCCTTGATGATTTTCTTTGGTGTGGCACTGATTAAGAAATTCAGTTTTACAACCTATATTTTCGGTGCTTTTCTAATTTTCACCGCCATAAAAATGTTGGTTTCCAAACAAAAGGCGTTCAATCCCAAAAAATCATTTATTTACAGGAACTTACGAAAAGTAATGCCCATAACCTCGCACATGCAGGGGCAGAAATTTTTTGTTAGGTTGCGACATATAACAGCGGCCACCCCTTTGTTCATAGCGTTGGTCATTATTGAATTCTCGGATGTCCTTTTTGCCTTGGACAGTGTCCCTGCTATTTTGGCCATTACCTCCGATCCTTTTTTGGTGTTCAGCTCTAATATATTTGCCATTTTAGGCCTACGTTCCATGTATTTCTTTTTATCCCATATGATCAATAAGTTTTACCACCTTAAATATAGTTTGGTGGCTATCCTCACCTTTGTGGGCATAAAATTGATACTTGCTCACCACTTTGTCTTTCCAGAATGGTTTTCATTAGGTTTCATCGCTTTGTCACTGCTTTTTGGAATTGTACCATCTTTAAAGGAAGGTAAAGAATGAATTTCTTTTCAATTTCGCCTCGTTAAATTAGAGGTCTTCACAGCACAGTCTTTAACGCTTTATCCTTTCTTGGAAACAGTTTGTTGATAACCCTGTGGATAAAAGTTTTGGTCTTCTGACAGTTGTCAGATTTTTTTCCGAGCCTAGATTTTACGTTTGTTCCCGTGATTTTTTCAGCCTCAAAAAATGGAATGTTGATAAGAATGTTGAGAACCCAAAGGAGGCAATGTAAAATCAAAGTAAAGAAAATATGAATTTTACAATCAGTTCACTTAGAACAAATCCAAACACTTTTTCTCATGCACATTTCTCACATTACTAAAAGGGATTTTAGTACTCAGCCCTTCGATTTGCACAAAATTACCAATGCCATCCTAAAAGCCATGACTGCCATAGACCATGGTCAAATGGAGGATGCACAGACCATTGCCAACAATGTTGAAAAAGCATTGCTGGAAAGAAAGGAACAAGATGAACACTATGTTCCCACTGTGGAAGAGGTTCAAGATGTTGTGGAGAATGAGTTGATGAACAGTGAGTTCCATGATGTGGCCAAAGCCTACATTATTTACAGGAACAAAAGGGCCCAAATGCGGGAGACTGATATTTTTGAGAAACGTATCAATCTTAAACCTTACGAGTACCCCCAACTGTACGAATATGTGCCTGCTATCAGACATTCGTATTGGATTCATACCGAATTTAATTTCACCAGCGATATACAAGATTTTAAGTCTGGACTTACAGAAGTAGAGCGCAGCGCCATTAAAAATACCATGTTGGCGATTTCCCAAATTGAAGTTGCCGTAAAAACCTTTTGGGGCAATATTTATCACCGCATGCCCAAGCCCGAAATAGGATCCGTGGGTGCCACTTTTGCAGAAAGTGAAGTACGTCATCACGACGCATATTCACACTTGCTTGAAATTTTGGGATTGAACCAAGAGTTCGAGAACCTCAAGAAAAAACCTGTGATCATGAAGCGGGTGCAGTACTTGGAAACTGCGCTGAAAAATGCGAAAAGCGAGAACAACAAAGAATATGCAGAATCCATTTTGCTCTTTTCCCTTTTCATAGAACACGTGTCATTGTTTTCCCAGTTTTTGATCATCATGGCCTTTAACAAGCACAAAAATGTGCTGAAGGGAATTTCCAATGTGGTGGAGGCTACCTCAAAAGAAGAGCAGATTCATGGTGATTTTGGAATCGATGTCATCAATATCATCAAAAAAGAACACCCAGAATGGTTTGATGATGCGTACAAAGCCATGATTCAAGAAATCTGTGAAAAGGCATTTGAGGCCGAAAGCAAAATTGTGGATTGGATTTTTGAGGATGGCGAATTGGATTTCTTGCCGAAAACTGTGGTGAACGAATTCATCAAGAACCGTTTCAATAACTCTTTGGAGAGCATTGGCATTGCCAAAGTATTTGAAGTTGACCAAAAACTATTGGAACAAACCGAGTGGTTTGATGACGAGATCATCGGAACCAAACACGGCGACTTTTTTGTAAAACGATCCATCAACTATAGCAAAAGAACACAAAGTATAACCAGCGACGACCTTTTTTAAATTATGGAGAACAAAGCCCAATCACCTCAAATTGAAGATCTAAAAAAAGAAAACCAAACCCAGGAACTTGTAAATGCTCGCAAGAGTGCCTTGGCAAAACTTAAGGAAAAAGAAGAAAACCAAGCATTTGAATGGCTGAATGAGCACAGTCGTCAATTTTTGGCTTCTGGATATTTGACCGATGGCGTTACTCCAGAGGAGCGGATTCGGGAGATAGCCGACCGGGCCGAACAGATTTTGCAGATTCCAGGATATTCCGACAAGTTCTACAACTATATGTCAGAAGGGTTTTTCTCCTTGGCGTCTCCAGTGTGGTCTAACTTTGGGAAAAGACGTGGGTTGCCCATTAGCTGTTTTGGCTCCCATATTGATGATGATATGGGGAACATTCTGTATACCCAATCCGAAGTGGGCATGATGTCCAAATTGGGTGGTGGTACTTCAGGTTATTTTGGTAAAATTAGACATAGAGGGGCTCCCGTAAAAAATAACGGGCAGGCATCTGGTGCGGTGCACATTATGCAGTTGTTTGAATCCATGGTGGATGTGGTGAGTCAAGGTTCGGTTCGTAGAGGTCGTTTTTCACCGTATTTGCCCATAGATCATAAAGATATTATGGAGTTCTTGGAAATCGGTACGGAAGGAAATCCCATTCAGCAATTAACCCACGGTGTTACGGTTACCAATGAATGGATGCAGGAAATGATTGATGGGGATACCGATAAAAGAACGGTTTGGGCCAAAGTATTGCAACGCAGGGGTGAGATGGGCTATCCGTATGTTTTCTTCTCCGATAACGCCAATAATGGAGCAGCGGATGTTTATAAGGACAAGGAGCATCGTATTCACTCCAGTAATCTTTGTACCGAAATTATGCTGCCTTCAAACGATAATTGGTCTTTTGTGTGCGTATTGTCCAGTATCAATGTATTGCATTATGATAAGTGGAAAAATACCGATGCCGTGGAAACCATGGTACACTTTTTAGATGCCGTGATCACAGAGTTTGTGGAAAAACTGGAGAGTTATCGTGATTCCTCTGATCGTGATGACCGACAAACCTTCCTGTTTATGGAACGTGCCTATAATTTTGCCAAGGAGAACAGAGCCTTGGGATTGGGTGCTTTGGGATGGCACTCTTTGTTGCAATCCAAAAGATTGGCCTTTGATAGCCAAGAAGCCTATAACTTGAACAGTGAGATTTTTAAGGAAATCAAAGAGCGCTCTTACAAAGCTTCGGCAGAATTGGCAGAACGTTTTGGTGAACCCAAAGTTTTAAAAGGCTATGGTAGACGTAATGCTACCCTGAATGCAATCGCTCCAACTACTTCTTCGGCCTTTATTTTAGGACAAGTTTCGCAAGGGATTGAGCCTATTTGGTCCAATTGCTATGTGAAGGATATCGCCAAGATCAAAACCACCATTAAAAATCCATTTTTGATGGAATTATTGGAAGAAAAGGGACAGAACACCCCAGAAGTTTGGAAAAGTATTCGGGATATGGATGGTTCAGTGCAACATCTGGACTTCCTTACCGAGGAGGAGAAAGCGGTGTTCAAAACCTATTCAGAGTTGGACCAATTGGATATTGTGTACCAAGCCGCGAACAGACAGAATCACATTGATCAAGGACAATCCGTGAACATAATTGTCCATCCCGACATGCCTACCAAGGAAATCAACAAAATACATGTAACCGCTTGGAAACTGGGCTTAAAATCCTTGTATTACCAACACAGCATGAATGCTGCGCAGAAATTCAAGCAGAAAAAAGAATGCGCTAGTTGCGAAGCTTAACTCAAGCTAACTCAAACTGCTTTTAGTGCGTAATCCAACCCCCAAGCCAAATGGTTCGGGGGTTGTTTTTTGTTGGGAATACCCCAAACAATTGTTAATGTGCTTGTTGCAAGACTATTCATTCAAAACAGTTTCTATTTTTGTGTGTAAGAAAAGGTGATTCTTTTCAATTAAATAAGCGCTTAAAAACATCAACCTAAACCTCGCATGAAGCCAGCTACACAATATACCAAATGTGGCCGCATTAATATAGCATACCAAGTTTTTGGGTCGGGTTCAATGGACATCGTCTATATTCCTGGATGGGTTTCCAATATTGATTTAATGTGGGCCTGCCCACAGTTGGTCGATTTTTTACAGGAACTGGGAAAGATGGCCCGTGTTATTTTGTTCGATAAAAGGGGAACTGGTCTTTCCGATCGTGTGGTGGAGCTCTCTACCTTGGAGGAACGTATGGACGATATCCGAGCTGTAATGGATGCCGTTGGCTCTGAAAAGGCCATTTTATTTGGCCATTCTGAAGGAGGTTCTGTATCAGCATTGTTTGCAGCCACCTATCCCAACCGGGTCATTTCTTTGATTACTTTTGGCATTTTCGCCAAGCGCAAATATGCCCAAAATTATCCTTGGGCACCCACCGATGAAGAACGTCAAAGGGTGTATGACATGATTGAGAATTGTTGGGGCAGTGGAGAGATGAACTTGGAAACTTTGGCACCCTCCAAAGCCAAAGACAAGGAATTCATGGAATGGTTGGCCAATTACTTTCGTTCAGGAGCCAGCCCAAGTGCCGCTCTGGTGCTCACCAAAATGAACACTGAGGTGGATATCATCAATATTCTGGGATCCATTAAAGTACCCACCTTAATCATGCAGCGAACCAATGATGTTGATGTAAAAATTGAAGAGGGAAAGTTTATTGCGGAACGCATACCCGGGGCCAAATTTGTGGAATTGGCCGGTGATGATCACTTGTTTTGGGTGGGCAATACGGAAGAAGTGCTCAAAGAAATCAAGAGTTTTATTTTGAACTTAAAACCCAAGGGGGTCTACGACCAACAACTCTTTACCATAGCCGCTGCCCGAATTTTTGCTGCGGAACGGGCCAAACCAGAACAACAGGAAGTTATCTCGAGATTTGTGGCGCAATACCGGGGCAAGGTGATTCAATGTGATGGTAGAACCTTCTTTGCCACTTTTGAGGGCCCCAGTAAAGCGGTGCATTGTTATATGAATTTGTTTGACACCGTGAAACGAATGAATGCGCAAATGGCTGTGGGAATCCATATTAAAGAGGGTGCTGTTGATGAAGCCCACTTTGTGAGTAAGGAGACCGAGCGTTTTGTGGAGTCGATTCTGGGGCAAGCAAAACCAAATCAGATATTGATTACCCAAACAGTAAAATATCTACTTTCTGGGGCTGGATTAAACTTTATGCAGAACAAGACCGTACTGGAGCCCACATCAGGGGAGCCGCACATGCTTTTTACGGTTACCGATGATTTGCTTTCTGGCGAGAAACTGGAGAATTTTCATCCACATCAACTTCCTGGGAACGATTCTTTTCTGGAAAATGTCCTGGGAATCATAGAAACCCATTTGGGCAATGAATCTTTCGGGGTGGAAATGCTGTGCAGGAAAATAGGTGTAAGTGAGCGTCAATTGCAGCGAAAGCTCAAAGCCGTTACCAATAAATCCCCAATTCAACTCATTTCATCCGTTCGGTTGCACCGTGCAAAGGAGCTCATGCTTGAGAACAAGCACAATGTGTCAGAAATTGCCTATCAAACCGGGTTTTCCAACCCATCCTATTTTTCCAAATCCTTTAAAAAGGAGTTTGGTAAAAGTCCATCCACTTTTCTTCAAGAGTACGCTTAGATCGTATTTTTTATCCTTTCCAAAAATGGATTGTATAGGATGTTCAACTCTTTTATAGTAGATTTTTTTCAATTTTTTTAATGTTGCTTGTTGTTGAAAACAAGCTGTTTAGGGGTCAAAATGTCGGAAAAGTTATAGTCTGGCGGTTTTGTGCCATAGGCTTGTCGGAAAAGTTGTCTAATTAGGCGGATTTGTTCTATTTCAAAGGGTTTCTCCCCACCTATCTTTGCCCCGCAAAAACCTATCAGGGGTACATGGCCAAAAATGTATGCCTAGAAAGGAACAATTACTTCGAAGATTATACGAAGTAAGGAGTTTATTTATCAATCAAAAAATCATCAAAAAACGAACACATCATGAGACCAGAAAAGCGTAATGCATTTAAACAGAAACAGCAACCTACCCTTGGGTATGGCTGGAGCGCGAAAAGAAGGTACAAACCAGTGGTTAGACCTCTCTTTAATTTTTGATGAAACCACTGTTTGACTCGCAGTGGCCAATTAAAAAGTATAAAGACATACTAGGTTCCTTGCACTGCTTTGTTGGTTTGGTTTATGCAGTGTTGAACCCGGTTTATTTTGACAGTAGTTTTTGGTTAGTGAAGGGTTGGTGAACTATTCATCAACCCTTCCAAAAACTTAAAACACTGAAAGACATTTGAAAATGGGAAATAAATTGCAATTGAAAAAAGTAACACTCTCAGAATTATGCTTAATCTTCTTGTTGGTTTTTTGGGGATGCTCCAAGAATGATGATAAAGTAATACAGGAGACGGCTGTTCAAGAAATTGAAATATTTACGGAAGAAAGTCAACTGAATACTGTAGTTACTCCGGTTAATGCAGATAACTCCAATGTATTTTGGGGTACGGACAATCCAAATGTTGCCGTGGTTGATGAGTCTGGTATGGTAACGGGAATTAAAAAAGGAGAGGTCACAATCTTTGCCATATCCGAAGAAAATCTGAAAATCTCGGATAGTGTGGTGCTACAAGTAGAGTAAACTAAATTTTATTGAATGAAAACTATAGAAATAATCCGGCTTTGTTTGTTGGTGGCCCTTAGTATCATTTCTCTTTCTTGATACACTTTAAAAACTTGAATTAGAGTTAGTTAAGTAGTGGTTAAGCCCAGAAAACAGGTTTGCAGAATTTGTTCTTTGACCTTTGTTGGGAAACAATGTTGTGACTGTGTTTTTTTGGCAAGAAAAGAGCTGGTGGTTTTGCTGCCAGTTCTTTTTGTTTTTAATGGGATACTTTAAACATCAGCTATTATTTTTAAGGGTATTCAGGTGCTGAAATACAATTCTAAGACTTTTTTGAGCCTTTAAAATGTTAAAAAGCACCATCGGGTTTCATCGTTTATCCGATGTTTCACAACAAATGATCGGTGTAATACAACATAACTTCCTTTTTGTCCGTAGTTGTTGATATGTTTGGGTTAGTCTTACTGCGTAAGAATAGCCTCATCCTCTAAACTATGAACAAACCCCAACCACGCCAGTACAAACCCCATTTTATTTTGGCTTTGTTGTTTGCGCTTTTCTCATTGCACATGGGGCATGCCCAACTTTGTGCGGTGGATGCAGGTACTGACCAAAACTTGTCGCAGACCAACTCGGTTTTTCTAAGTGCATCTACCCCCATAGTGGGTTTAGGAACGTGGACACAATTGTCCGGACCTACCTTGGTCAGTTTTTCCGATGTAAATGATCCCAATGCCCAGGTTTCGGGTATGGGACTGGGAACGTATATTTTTGAGTGGACCGTATCAGACATTACCTGTATTACGGCTTCCGATACGGTTGGTGTTACTATTGAAGGAGTTGACCTAGAGCTGGAACTATTGGCGAACGATACCACCCCAGATGTGGGCGATGTGGTCACCTTTACCATCAATTTGAGCAATTTGGGTGATGTTGATGCTACAGGGGTTTCTGTTGAAAATCTTGTTCCTCCGGGTTTTGGAAGTGTAACGGCAATCAATAATGGAGGTACATTTAGTTTTATTACCGATAAGGTTACATGGACTGGGCTTTCGGTCCCATTGGGAACCAATACAGCGGTTCTTACTTTTGATGCAACGGTTTTGACCCCAACAGCGACTTCGGGTGAGTTTACCCATATTGCAGAGGTAACGGCAAGTGACCAGCTTGATTATGACAGCACCCCCAATAATGATGATGGAGATCAAAGTGAAGATGACGAAGATGCAATAACTGTAGCACCCCAACAAGCCGATTTATCCTTGACCAAAACAATTGTAGGAGGGAATACCAATCCTTATGTAGGAGAGGAAATAAGCTTTGAAATAACCGTCACCAACGATGGACCCGATAATGCCACCAATGTTCGGGTGGTAGACCAATTACAATCCGGCTACAGTTTTGTATCCTACACCGCCACTGCCGGAACCTATAATGCGGGAACTGCATTTTGGGATATAGGCACACTTGCCAATGGGGCTTCGGAGACGCTTACAATAAATGTTACTGTAAATGCTACGGGAAATCATACCAATACATCGCAAGTATGGCAATCTGATGCCTACGATTTGGATTCTACCCCAGATAATGGTGTCTCTTCAGAAGATGACCAAGGAGATGTATCGGTTACTCCGGTTGAATTAGTCGACCTTTCCTTAACCAAGGTAATCGATAAGGCTCCACCTCTGGTGAGCGATAACGTCAGGTTTACGTTAACAGTCTCCAATGAGGGTCCAAGTGATGCTACTTCAGTGGAAGTAACTGATCTATTGCCCTCAGGATTTACCTATGTTTCTGATAATGGAGGAGGAAATTACGACAATAGTAGTGGTATTTGGGATGTGGGGACTGTGGCGAACGGAAATTCGACCAGTTTAAGCATTTTTGCCAATGTGAACCCTTCAGGAGATTATACCAACGTGGCCGAGATAACCGGTCATGACCAAGCCGATTCCGACTCAACGCCCAACAACAATGTTCCGGGAGAAGATGACCAAGATGAGGTAGTGGTCAACCCCAATCCAGTAGTTGACATTTCAGTGACAAAGACAGTAGACGAGTTTATTCCATATGTTGGCGATCAAGTAATTTTTACGGTTACCGTTCAAAATGATGGGCCAAGTGATGCCACCAATTTGGTGGTCACGGATGTTTTGGCTTCCGGATATGATTTGATAAGTGTCAGTACCACCAATGGTACCTACAATAGCGTTAACGGGTCTTGGACCATTGGAAGTTTGGCAAGCAGCGCATCGGAAACACTGACCATAACCGTAGATGTGCTGCCTACCGGCAACTATTCCAATACAGCAGAACTTACCGGATTGACCGAAACTGATATCGATTCAACCCCAGGAAACAATAGTGAAGCGGAAGACGATCAACAGACCGTAACCCCAGTACCCCTTCCGTTATCTGACTTACTTTTGCGGAAATCTGTGGACAAATTAAGTCCTTTTGTAGGCGAGGATGTGATTTTTAGCATCAACCTTACCAATTTGGGTCCGAGTGATGTTACTGGAGTTCAGGTAATGGATTTGCTGCCTTCGGGATACACTTACGTATCCAATAGCAGAACAGCCGGAACGTATAATCCCACTACGGGAATATGGGAGCTGAACAATGTTATTCCTGATGGTGTTACCGAGACTTTGAACATTGTAGCCACGGTGAATCCTACTGGAGATTATTTTAATGTTACCGAAGTGGTTTCGTCCAGCAACGATGACCCTAATTCAACCCCAAATAACAACAATGTATTTGAGAATGATCAAGATAATGCCGGAACCATTCCTATCCCGGCTGCGGATATGACCCTCAATAAAACTGTGGATAATGAGTTTCCAGATGTTTCTGAAACCATCACTTTTACCCTCACCTTAACCAATGAAGGTCCCAGTGATGCTTTTGCATTGGTGGTTGAGGATGTATTGCCCTCGGGCTATACCTATGTTTCTGATAACTCAGGAGGGTTTTATGATATTGACTCGGGACTTTGGAACGTAGGCAACCTAACCGCAGGAAGCAATGCTGCCCTGAACATGGTGGTTGAGGTGAATGCTTCGGGAGATTATCAGAACAGGGCCGAACTGGTAAATGCAGTAATACCCGACCCTGACTCCGCACCAAATAACAATGACCCAACTGAGGATGATCAAGATGAACAATCCACCACACCAAGGCATGTTACGGACATTTCAGTTGCCAACACCGTGGACAACCTTAGCCCTTCCGCTGGAGATCAGGTTGTTTTTACCATCACCGTGAACAACGCAGGCCCAAATAATGCCACAGGCTTGGTTGTGGAAGATGTGTTGGCAACAGGCTATGGTTTTGTGGTGGCTACGGCTTCAGTAGGGACTTATGACGAGCTAGTAGGTTCTTGGGATATTGGAAATCTGAACAGCGGTACATGGGCTACCCTTCAAATCACGGCAGTGGTACTTCCCAATGGAGAGTATCGAAATACCGCCGAACTGATTGCGTTGGATACCTACGATCCCGATTCCACCCCTAACAATAATGTCTCTTCTGAAGATGATCAAGCTACGGTGGTTCCAGTTCCTAATGGTTTGGCCGATTTATCCCTAACCAAAATTGTGGACAATGCCACTCCTAATGTGGGAGATGTCGTTCGATTCACCATAAGTATTGCCAACGATGGGCCAACCGATGCCACCGGTGTCGTGGTTACGGATTTGTTGCCGGAGGGCTATACCTATCAATCACATACAGCCACTGCTGGAGTGTATGAGTCAACCACTGGATTGTGGAATGTGAACCGAACTATTTTAAATCAAAATACGGAAACCTTGGAGCTTTTGGCTATGGTAAATGTCCCTACGGGACAGGCCAATGAATATCTCAATGTGGCCGAAATATCAGCGAGTGATTTCACCGACCCTGACAGTGATCCCAATGCGGGTATTGAAACAGATGACTTTTCAGATGGTATTGAAGATGACGATGAGGCCAGTGCCGTTGTAGAGCCACAGACCACGGATTTAGCGATTACAAAAGTTGTGGACCGAATGGAACCCAATATTGGCGATGAGGTTGTTTTTTCCATTACCGTAACCAACCAAGGTAATGTGCCCGCAACCAATATTGGTATTGAAGAACTATTGCCCAACGGATATCGATTGATTTCGTCTTCCGCTTCTATCGGCATTTATGATGCCACAGAAGGTTTTTGGGAACTTGAAACCTTACAAGTTTCAGAAACGGCTCAACTTGATCTAACCGTTGAAGTCTTGGATTTTGAAGACTATTTGAACACGGCAAGTTTGGCTTTCGTAGACCAACTGGATACCAATGCTGAAAATGACACTGCTGAAGCTTTTGTACAACCCACTTGTTTGGTCGTTTATAACGAGTTTTCACCCAATGGCGATGGCGTTAACGACTTCTTTACCATTGATTGTATTTCCAGATACCCTGGGAATGAACTTCAGATATATAACCGATGGGGAACAGTAGTATATCAGAAACGCGGGTATAACAATGATTGGGATGGAACACCCAACGGTAGAGCCATTGTGCAGAAAGAAGACCAATTACCCGTGGGTACGTATTACTATGTGTTGGACTTGGGGGATGGTTCCGAACCCAGAACAGATTGGCTGTATATAAACAGATAGAAAAGAGGATGAACGGCGCAAAAAACATATCGCGAATGAAAAAGCAAATGGGGCATACCTATCTGGTGATTTTACTATTGGGGTTCTTTAGCGTTTCTGCACAGCAAGATCCACAGTTTACCCAGTATATGTATAACACCATGAGCGTAAATCCTGCCTATGCCGGTTCTCAAGGCTACCTTACGGCCTTGTTGATGCACCGCTCTCAGTGGGTCGGGGTTAACGGAGCACCCAATACACAGGTTTTGGCCGTGGATACTCCTTTGGAAAACAAACTCGGAGTGGGAGGAATTTTAGCCCATGACGCCCTAGGACCTTCTTCTGAAATATTTGTGGATGGCAACGTTTCCTATACCATCCAGTTGGATAGCACTAATCGTAAACTCTCTTTTGGAATGAAGGTTGGCGGTAGATTGTTTGATGTGGATTTCTCTAAAGGGTTGACCCAGAATCCTGATATGGCCTTTCAAAATAACATAAAGAGCAAATTCTTTCCCACTATTGGAGCTGGATTGTATTATCAAGCCAAAGACAGCTATTTGGGATTTGCGATACCCAATTTCTTTTCGCAAAAACATTATGATGGGGAAGAACAAGAAATAGCCGCAGAACGGTTACACTACTATTTTATGGGAGGTAAATTCTTTGATATTACCCCAGAAATTGTGTTGGGGCCTGCCTTTTTTGTAAAGTGGGTGCCCGGTGCCCCAATTATTGCTGATGTTTCTGTAAACGCGGTACTTAGGGAGACCTTCACCTTTGGGGTGGCGTATCGTTGGGATGATTCCTTTTCAACCCTGCTGGGCCTTCAAATAACATCGAATCTAAATGCAGGTTACGCATATGATCTTACCACCTCCAACTTGGCAAATTATACCGGAGGTTCGCACGAAATATTTTTACGATACCAATTTAAGGAGTTGAAGAAACCCTCAGAATCGCAATAATTTCACTGCAAAAAATTTAAACCCAATAGCAACCTAACCTCATGCAGGCAAGCCTTCAACCATAGTTGAAGGTTTTTTTGTGAAAAAAATTCAGCTTGGTGCAACCTTTTCATTTTTGTTTTGTCATTGGGATAGAATGAAATAGGATTATTTTTAGCCGTATTTGAATAACCGTCCGGAATTTTTGGAAACAAACGTACGTTTTACGCACCAAGCTTTGGTGGAGCAAAGCAGAGAAGGGGACCGCAACGCGCAATACCAGTTGTATGGATTGTATGTGGATGCCATGTTCAATATTGCCATGCGGTTGTTGACCATTAGGGAGGATGCAGAGGACATTATTCAGGAGAGTTTTGTGGAAGCCTTTAAAAAGTTGGATTCCTTCAGGTTTGAGAGCACGTTTGGAGCTTGGTTGAAACGGATTGTGATCAATAAAAGCATTAATCACCTTAAAGCAAAACGATTGTTGCTCTCCTCCATGGAGAATGAAGGGGAACTTTTGGAAGAAGAAAAAGAGGCAGAACCCGACCAATTTGAAATTGAGAAAATAAAGGTGGGTCTAACACAACTTCCGGAAGGATACCGACAGATTATTACGCTGTACTTGATTGAAGGGTATGACCATGTTGAAATCGGTGAAATTATGGGAATAACATCCTCCACTTCCAAATCACAATACCATCGCGCTAAAAAGAAACTGATTCAAATTGTAAATGAACTATGATGGACAATTTTGAAAAGCATATCAAGGAAAACAAACAAGCCTTTGATGTCCACAAAGTGGACAAGGACAAGTTGTGGCAAGGGATTGCCTCCCAGTTGGATGAAAAACCAGAACCCAAGGTTATTCCGCTTTGGAGATCCAGAAAACTAAGGGTTGCAGCTTCCATTGTCTTGCTGTTGGGGTTATCTGTGATGACTTTTTTCACCATGAACGCCCCAACCCAGAACATGGATGCCTATGCCAATGAAGAGCTATTGGAAATTGATATGCACTACCAACATTTGGTATATCAACAAGTGCAATTGGTAAAGAACCATCCCAGATTATCTAACGAGGACAAAGAAGAATTCCTATCCTTTATGGATGAACTGGATGAGGAATACCAACAATTAAAATTAGAAATGCGGAATAACTTGGACAACGAACGGGTTTTGCAAGCTATTGTGGAGAATTATAAAAAGCGCATAGAGCTGATTGAAAATCTTTTAAAGCAAATCAATGCGTCCAAAAAAGAAATGGATTATGAAGGGTACGTTTTATAAAAAAATAGGGCTGACCGTGGGTCTTTTGCTGTGCACCTTGGCGACCTTTGCCCAAAGTGAGCGGAGCAAACAATGGAACAAAACCTATGATCTTTCCCCTACGGGGAAGGTCCACATAGAGAACAAGTATGGGAATGTGGTCATTAATGGATGGGAGAAAAATCAGGTGAAGGTTTCCATCGCCATTCAAGTAAATCACAGGAAAGACGATAGTGCTGAAAAACTGTTGGACCGGATTCAACCTAAAGCTGTTCAGGCGGGGAATTTTATCCAGTTTATTTCTGAAATCAAGGATAGGGACGCCAACATATTTGCCAAATATTTCAGTAAGGCCAATCCGTTTGACTTTGATAAGAGCAATGTGCAGATAGATTATGAGGTATACCTGCCCATCAATGCAGAACTCAATATCACCAATAAGTTTGGGGACATCATCATAGATTCTTGGAAGGGGGACTTGGAAACGGATTTGCAACATGGCGACATTTACATCAATGGAAATATTTCAACCGCAAAAGTGGACATGCGCTTTGGAAAGTTCCATGCCCGAAACCTGGGCTATGGAAACATACAGATGGACAACGGAACCATAGATGTGGAAAGTGCACAAAAACTGAAAATAATCAGTAGTGGCAGTGATATTCGGTTGGGCAATATTTCAGATTTGGAACTCTACTCCAGTAAGGATGAGGTGGAACTGGAATTGGTTGACGCGTTGCGTGGCGATTTTAAATTCTCGAATGCGGAAATAGCGAGTGTAACAAATGAGCTATTTCTCACACTAAGAATAGCGGAAGTTGACATTGAAAGGATAGAGAAACCCAATGCGGACATCAACATTGTGCAAGAATCCTCGGAAATTAATATGAACATCACAGGACTAGCCTTCGACTTTACAGCTACGTTGGAGCAAGGACTTTTACGAGTTCCCAAGACGTTTACCAACATCAACACCCGTGTGACCAATGAAGGTAGCAAAATTAGAGATATTACGGCCAGGTATGGAACGGGTGATCGAGGGAGTTTTTCCATCAATGGAATCAAGGGGGTGATAGTACTAACGGATTGATTGCTTAGAGAAAATCAGTAAAAAAAATTGATTTAGGTGCAACCCTTTTAAATTTTGAATGTCTTTAGAATGAAAATCAAAAAACGGAACATGAAACAACTAAAACCTTTACTGCCATTATTGCTATTAAGTTGTTTGGCATGGGGGCAACAAACTCAGGACAATTCGGATTATATTGAATTTAATGACCGTAAGAATGTGGTACATGGTGTTTATCTGGGTCTTACCACATATTACGGGGAAATGAGAGGTAAATCCACTTATTTGGGAGGTCTAAAAGTGGCCTACGTGGCCAACCGACAGTTTGAGGTTGGTTTTTCTGGGGTTTTTCTCTACTCTGAGCAGGATAATCAAAGAACGCTCAATGAGGATTTGATCGGGGGCTATGGTGGTATCCATTTGGAACCCATTCTTTTTAGCAAATCAACCGTTAACCTTTCCTTTCCGTTGTTGATAGGAGCCGGGGGAGTGGGGTATTTGGCCAATAACTTTGACGATCCCGTGGACGATCCCAATGAGGATGATATTGATGCGGTTTTTGTCGCAGAACCCGGTGTGAGCCTTCTCTTCAATATATCTAGATACTTACAACTGGAAGCAGGGGTGAAATATCGCTTTTCAAGCAAGTTGGAATTAGATGATAGTCCGCTACGCAATATCAATGGGTTTTCGGGTGGAATTGGACTCAAAGTAGGTGTGTTTAATATGGGGAGAAATCGATACAAAAAACATTTGAACGATGGCCTTTAAATCAAGAAACGAACAGTCAATCAATCAAGGAATCTTAACAAGCCATGTCTTCACCCAAAACGGGATGGTGTTTCTAAGAAGTGCAGAAGTTGTGGGGATGGACGAATGGTCCGCCATAAATTTCCAATGGATGCCCGTTTTACAATTGGAACGGGAGTTGGGTTCTTAGCAATCATTTTACATCAAAAAACGAACAGTATGAAAACTTTTAAACAGGCTTTCATCACCTTGGCGATGGGAGTAATGGTAACTTCGTGTGTGCAGGAATCGGTTTGGGTTTCCGAAGAGGTATCTACAAGAAACTACGATTTTAACAACATTACAGCACTTCAAGTGGCTACAGATATTAATGCCTACGTTACTTTTTCAGAAACAGAGGAACGTGTGGAAATTGAGGCCAATGACAATCTTTTTAGCAGAATGGATGTGTTCATGGAAGGTAACAAATTGGTGGTAAAACTGGAAAACAACATTAGGGTAAAGGGAAAGGAAACCTTGAACCTTTACATTACTGCGAGGAACATCTCTTGGTTTAAAGCATCTTCAGATGCGGCCATATTCTTGGAAAGTCCCCTGAATACAAGCAATGTTTATATTGATTTGAGCTCCGATGGGCATTTTATTGGGGATATTGTTGCTGATGATTTTGAGTTAAGAGCAGAATCGGATAGCGATGCTGAGCTCTATTTGGAAACCACCAATGCATACTTTGACTTATCTTCAAGCGCTTATCTGGATGGAGAAGCCGCTATTGAAAATGCAATATTCCGACTTTCTGCTGATGCCACTGTGGATTTGTTGGGCAATGTTGATCATATGGATGCGGTACTGTCTTCCGATGCTGAGTTAAAAGGGTATGGTTTGCATGTGAATGACCTTGAAGTGGAACTGTCCTCTGATGCTGAGGCCTATTTGACGGTCTTTGAAACCATAGATGTCGTTGCAAGTTCGGACGGTAGGTTGTACTATAAAGGCGATGCTGAAATAGTGAGACAAATTGTGTCCAGTGGTGGAAAGGTCATTAAAAAGTAAGCGTACACTTTTAATGATTCCTAAAAGAATGGGATAGCTTGCTTTAAACCAATACCTTTGAAGGAGAAAAAGCAAGATTCCATGGAAAGGAATGAACTTTACCCCATTTTTTTAAAAGTATCCAATCTAAACGTGCTCATTGTTGGGGGGGGCAATGTTGGCTTGGAGAAGCTGACTTTTTTGTTGAAATCCAGTCCCAATGCACAAGTGCAAATGGTGGCCCCTGAGTTTATAGAGGAAACATTGGAGTTGGCAAAAAAGCACAAGGTTGAAATTACCAGGGCCAAATACGATTCCAAGTTTTTAAAAGGAAAACATATTGTAGTGGCTTGTACCGATAAAGTTGAAGTCAACGAGCAGGTATACCACGATTGTCGCGAGCATAGCATTTTGGTAAATGTGGCGGATAATCCTCCGTATTGTGATTTTTATATGGGCGGAATCGTAACCAAGGGAAATGTAAAAGTGGCCATTTCCACAAATGGAAAGTCACCAACCACAGCCAAACGGTTACGTCAGTTTTTTGAGGATGTTATTCCGGAGAATATTGATGACTTGGTGAAAAATCTGAATACCTATCGAGATACACTCAAAGGCAATTTTGAAGAAAAAGTAGAAGCCCTAAATGAGTTTACCAAGGGATTGTTGGACACAAAACCTGGTAAGGATAATTCTTAAGGGGTTAAAAATTAGGGTAGGAGCTTATAAACGTTTCATGGCTTCAATAAGATCGTCTTTTTTTCTAGGAGAAATACTTACGTTCATATCGTTGCTCATAATAATGTACCCACCATCTGATTTAATGTACTTTTTCACTTCATTTAAATTAATGAGATAGCTGTTGTGTACCCGCATAAATTGCTGGTCGGCCAATAGATTTTCGTATTCCTTTAAATGTTTGCTCACCAATAAGGTGTTATTGTTTTTGAGAATAAAACAAGTATAAGAGCCATCGGCCTTGCAAAGGATTATATCTTCAATGGCAATAAATTCCATGCCGGCCGTGGTGGCAAGACATATTTTTTCTTGTTTGTTGGAGCCACTTGACAGACTTTGCATGAGCGTATCTATCTGTTGGCGATAAACATTGGTATCCATTCGGGTTCTGGCTTTTTCAACGGCATCTTGAAGTTCGTCCAAATCAACGGGTTTTAGCAAATAATCCAAAGAACTGAACTTTATGGCTTTGATGGCATATTTTTCAAAGGCTGTTGTAAAAATGATTTCAAAACTGGGCTCTTTTATTTGTTCCAAGACATCAAATCCTAGTCCAGGTTGTAGCTCAATATCCAGGAATACGACATCTGGACTGTAAATAGAGAGTACTTTAACAGCTTCTTTCACAGAACTGGCGGTGGCAATTACCTTAACATCTTGGCAAAATTCTTCGAGCATGGACCTTAGTGTTTCCCTACTATGTTTTTCATCTTCTATGATTACTACTTTTAAAATCATCCGGTTGTTTTTTGGGTTATTTATGGTGTGGTTGTTCTTATTTCAAATGTGTGGTGATTGGTGTTAAACTAATCTACATCCCTTTTTAATTTGATCTTTTGTTGGAAAGACAATTCAAACTTTATTGGAAGGTTGCTATTTTTTTTGTTGTTCATGTAATGCATAGCGAAAATTTCATGGAAAAGAGGTATGAGGATTTGAAAAAAGGAAATCAATAATTTAAAATCAGCAACAACCATCAAAAAGACGTGTTTTCTTATACTTTTGGAAAGAATATTATTTTTATATGTTGTTGAAAGCAAGGGAAATACGCTTTTTAGTTGGTGTGTTTGGTTTATCTTCATTGCAAAATGAAGTAATTAGATTAAGTTATGGAATTTTTTCCATTTGCACCGAATTAATCATTCTTTCAACAGTTTTTTGAGAGATAATTATTGCTCGGTATCAGCAGTTTACATAATTTCACTGGTACGGAACGGGTATTTCGGTCAATCATTCGCGGTATTATCTAACGGCAATTGTTCTTCTGTGAAGATTTGGGGGGAGGGAAGGTATTTTCTGCCTTAGAAACTCTGAAATAGGTACTTAATTTGGCTAAGGTGAGGTTGTCATGGTATAGAGGTTTTTTTATTGAATTTTAAACATTTATTTACTGTGTAAAACTCACCACTTTCTTTTTCCAATATTACTGTTGCGCAGCATAACCCCATACTAGCTATCAGCCCTACTAAAAAGATACTTATGGTGAGTTGTTTTTTTATTATGGACAAGTGCAGATTTGTTTTGACCCAATGAAAAAGTATAGATATTGGGCTGCACTATCTTCATCGCCAGAACTGAAGATAATGACATGGTGGTCTGTGTGCAGCCCTGTAATTTTTTCCCCATTGGTTTCATTTATCGCACTTTATTTTGGTTAAAACTAATTGGGTTATTTATAACAATTAGGGACAAGTTGACGTAAATAGGTTTTGAATTTATAAATACCCTTTATGGATTTATGGACATATTGTAAAAGCGGGATTTCTTTTTGGGAAACCCCACTTTTTAAATACACGAACACTAATAGTATTTACAAGTAGGTTAATTAAGCTGTGGAACATAATTCGTGGTCTTGAGGTTCAAACGAGGGCATTTTGCGGTTTTTCTTTCTGGGCATGGGAGCTATAAAATGGCCTTTAAAGTCTATTGCAGCTATATTGCTGAAATATCCCAGAATATCCTCATAATCATTTATGTTGATACCTGCTTTTATAAGACCTTTGTGAATGGGTGATTTTTCTGGTTTGGCTCCCCAGTCACCATAAATTCGTTTGTCACGTGATTTTATGATGAGAATTTTTAATTTACTTAAATGCCAGGCGGGAATATAAAAGTTAGACACCCCATCACTCAGCGATTTGAATGTGACATATACTTTGCCCACATTTTTATAAACGTTTGCGGTGTACCCCAAAGTGGCATTGTTAAAAGGGAGCTTTAAGCAGGTGTCCTCAGACTCTAGATAAAATAAAATTGGATTATTGTACAAGACATCTTCTGTTATTTGGGGAACATCGATTGTAAATGACCAACCCGGCAATTGATGCCTTATATCAAAGGACAGTAACTCTACAGTATTGCACTGTAATGGGCCATCATTCTCCGAAGTAAAAGATGATTTATTGAAAATATAAAGCGGATATCCAATAATAATTGCTGCACAGACCAAGGTCCAAATAATGGTAAACAGTTGCATATTTTTTCTTTTGATTAAAAACTATGGGAACGTTTAAATCTTGTAACAAGTAACGAATAGTAAAGCGATAAATAGTTGATGAATAGATAGATGGGCCTTCTCAATTGACAGATGATTTCCTCACGATTAAATGCATGTTTTTATAGATGAAATGCATCCGAATGAGCATTTATTTCAACCTATTATGGTACAGGAGGTATCGCTGTTTGATGGGAATAGAACTACCGGATGTTTTTCAAGTATGGATTGATTAAAAAACAAACGCTCCCACCTTTGGCAGGTACTATTTATAACTATGTTTCTACATCCGAATTTTCATCTGAATGCTCCAATTGCCCAATAACGTTCATTACATCATAGTTGGCAATTTTCCGCGAACTGTAATTCCTTTTAATATGATTCAAATAAGTGTGTATCTCTAAGGTGTAATAGTTCTCCAACTCAAATATTGATTCATCATCTTTGGTAATTTCGGAGTGTTCTTCTTTTTTTCGATTGCCAAATGATCTTGCATTGTAAACAATCTTATAGTGGTTGTTCTCTTTGTCCATCCATTCAATGGTAACCTCTATAAAATCATCCATTCTTTCCCTAAGCCGGTATGTAGCTTTTTTAGGGATGTTTCCTTTTTCATATTCAGATTTTACTAAATCCAAAATCCATTTTTCAAGAAAGCTTTCTCTCATTTCTATTATGTTTAGGTATTCTGATTTTATCCCATAAATGGGAATTGTACAATTTGTTTGCTTTGAGGATGAGGGTGTTATGTTCCTAAAACGCCTGTGGAATTCCCTTGGTTTTGTGAGGGAGTTCACTTTTTCATGGACATTTTTGGCATTTTAGGCCCAGTGGTTCTTGGGAACTTTTGTGAAAGGTTGATTACAGGTCTCCTAAATGAGGTAAAAAGTGACCTTGAGAATTTTGTCCATGAACGGTGTTCAAATAATTTTTTAAGGATTAATTCTTACTCCATATTTCGTTTAACCATGCAATGGTCCGGTCGCGAGCTAGCTCACTTGCAGGAATATGATCAAAGTCAAAACCATGTGATGCCCCTTCGTAGTATTCCATTTGCACAGGAGCGCCCTTATCAGTTAGGACATCTATAAGACAAAGCGTGTTATCGGTGAGGTTGTCATCCGAAGGTATATGGTAGAGCATGGGTGCATAGGGATAAAACACATTTTCTTCAAGAATTTGCAAGCCACAAGGATGTTTGCCCCAATAGTTAAATCCCACGGAACCTCCATAATAAAACACTCCTCCAGCAAAGCCCACTTCTGGTTTGGGCAGTGGAGGCAATATGCCATCAGATGCATCATAAGTATTATCATTTTCACTTTGTGTCCATTCAAAATCTTTTGGGACCTTATCCGTATCGATTAAGGTGGAGGCCACGGCGGTAGCTCCATCAGAGAATCCTAATAGAGCAACGTCTTTTTCCCGGACTACCGACGTTCCATCTTTGTATTTTAATTTTTGTAACAGAATAAGAGCTGCATTGGCATCTCTGGGTCGTACAAATTGGGCACTTATCCGTATATTATCAGGAAGTTCCCTCCAATTTCCGGTTCTTTTGGTTACCCCTCTTCCTGTATAACTGTCCACGAATGCTCCAACAATACAATTTTCAGCAAGGATTTCTTGCCATTCTGTAAACTGACCCGACATAATCTTGCTATCTGGATTGTTCTGATACCAAAGACCATAAGAACCATGCATGACCACTACGGCCGGGTGGTCTTCATGATTGCAGTCTGAAGGAATCGATAAATAAACCGGAACCTTCATATTGTCCACCAAAATGTTCACAATGGTATCTGTAGTGGAGGTAGTAATTTTAACTTCCTCAACTTCGGTAACCAAAGGAAAAGCATCCCTGTCGTTACTACATGAGGAAAAAAAGATTAGAATACCAAAAAAAGCAAGTAGGTTAAGTTTTTTGGATGTTTTTGGTTTTGTCTCATAATAGAATTTTTTATTTAGTTTAATAAGTACAAGTGCAATTTGAAATGCCTTGGAAAAGATCCACACCTAGGGTTATTACATGTGTGCCTTTTGAATACCCTAAGAGTTCATTCATAATTACCTGATATGAATATCCAAAGTAGAAGTCCCCCTTTTTCAGTCCTATTATTGGGGCAACATATAAAGGGTTCCCCAGTTGATCATTTAAAAATCTGTAGGTAAAACCAGCATAGTAATAATCAACAAAATCGTACCATTTAAATTTGGTGTTGATATCGGTTACGGATCGCTGGTCATTTTCAAAATACTGAAAGAATATTGAGGGCTCAATTTCAAAATTGGCCCTTCTGCTTCTCCGATAGGTGTACCCAGAATACAGGTAATAGTTCCGTAGCGTATTGGGTTCAAAAATCGGGTTGAACTTTTCAACGTCCTTATTTAGGATGTTTGAAGCATTAAGGCTCAAGTAAAAACCTCCTTTTCTGTATAAGGTGCCAATATCAAAATTTGGATTGCTCGAAGACCGATCATTTACAATGCCCGAATCATCATTCGGGTCAAAGTTTTCAATATCTATTCTAAATTGGTTGAGACTAAAAGATAAAGCAAAAGAGAAATAATGGTCATCGTATTTATTAATGGTCAGGTGATGCGCAAAGGAGACCTTTCCACCGCGTTGTTTGGTTTCGCCATTGGAATCATTATATATTACCATTCCGATTCCTGATCTATTTCCCAATCGTACATCTGCCGACAAAGATTGGGTGTCAGGCGCATCCTTGATGCCCACCCATTGAGTAACCCCGTTCATCCTCACCTTTACATAATTCCCTATTCCAGCAAAGGACGGGGACATTAAAAAGGGGTTGTCGGACAAATATTGGGACAATTGGGGTATGGTCAATTCCTGTCCTTTCACAAGGAATAGATTCATACATATTAAGAAAACTACAACTCTCTTCATTTATCAATTAAATTTTTATCTATACAATGTGAAGTGCCCAACGAATTCACGTCCAGACCCATCATTAAGCTTCACGATATACCAGTAATCTCCGGAAGGCATTGGATTGGATTCATATTCCCCATTCCATTCATCGGTTGGCCCCAAAATCTGAATCTTCCTTCCATATCTATCAAAAATGTACGTTTGAATATCGGGGAACAACTCAGCATTTCTCGGTGACCAAGTATCATATTGCCCATCGTTGTTTGGAGTAAAGAAGTCAGAGATTGTAATGTCTATCAAATTCATGGTTATGCTTTCGGTAGCCTCACATCCATAACCATCTACAACTCTAACAATAAAAGTTCCACTTCTATCTATGGTAAATGTATTTGATGTAGTTCCGGGGTTATTATCAAAGAAATAAGTATAAGGGGGATTCCCTCCGGATGCAGATGCGGTAATTTCATTGATGTTGACACTGGTTAAGGTCAAACTTAAAGGAGCTATATCATCCATTGTGAATGGGATTTCCAATAAACATCCATTGTTATGCATTATGGACAGTGTATGATTGCCCGCACTGATGTTTTCAAAATCTGGGCTGATTACAAAGTCATTTGAATTTGTAGAATCCAAAGCATAAAGAACATCATTGGCTATACTAGGGTCAAATAAGGTCACTGCAATACTATTGGAAGTTAATCCCGAATCACAGGAATAAATAGGCTCTACAGTTGCATCAAGGTTTGGCCCTCCAGGCAGAACCTCAAACGTGGTTTCGGACTGACAACCTGTATTATCAATAATGGTCATATTGTAATTTCCAGAAGCCAGGTTATTTATATCAAAAGAATTACTGGCAAAAACCATAGGTTGCATAGAATTCAGTTGAACTCTCAAGGGTAAATCATCAGTATCCGTATCCACACTTATGGAACCATCTGTACTCTCCCAACATGTCTCATGTTGAACAGTAGTTGATATGTTAAATCCAATAGTTGTGCCCGCGTCGAATGCGAAGGGAGCGGAATCCGTGGTGCAGCCGTCGGTGTTCTCCGCGGTGATGGTGTAGTTGTCCCCGTCGTTGCCGCCTGTGATGGCGCCCCCGGCGCCCACTGCGAGCCCCACGGGGCTGGATGTATAGGTCAGGTTGGCGTCATAGTTGGTGACCACGTTGGTGGCGTCCCCGTTACAGTCCGCCGCCGTGACGGTTATGGTGGGCACTGCCGGAGAGGTGTTTATGGTAATTGTGAAAGGTTCCTCATCGAAGCACACTCCATTCTCATCGTAAATATAGTAGGTGCCCGAGGTAGTAATGTTTTCGCTTGGAAGATACTTCATTCCGGTACCTCCTGGATTTGTGAAATAAGCTTCATTACCCGTAAGGTTGGTCCCAGTGATGTTGGGGAAGGTATAGGAGTCACATGTGGTGATGTCAGCTATGGGGTCTATATCCGGTGCCCCTGGTGATATTAGAGAGACACTAGGGTTTATAGTGGAGGTACATCCGTTGACAGTTATCCTCAAATTATTATAGTTGCCTGCAGGAAGTCCGCCGATGGTTGCGCCACCGGATGATATACTGACATTAGGAAAGCTTCCGCTATCATGAACAATAGTATAAAGGCCATCAAGAATATTAGTGAACAGAAGGTCCATGCTACCGTCACTCCCGCCACAGGTAGTGGGGTCGGTAAAGACGTCCACGCCAATGGTTGGTTGTAGATTATTGGTTATTATAACCTCGTCGAATGAGTCCGGGCATGTTCCGTTTGATATGGTCCACCTCAAAGTAGCCGATGATCCTACTGCCGGTCCGGACACACCAGTCGTGGGACTAGAGGGGTCATCTATGGCGATAGCGGGTCCTGCAATTTGGGTCCAGATACCCGTGCCCACCATAGGTATGTTGGCATCCATAATGAAGGTACTGTTGTCGCATTGCAAGATGTCAGGTCCCGCATTGGCAGGTGTAGGATCCTGATAAAAGGTGACGTTTATCTCGTCGAAGTCGGAGCAGCTCCCGTTCATGTCGGTCCAGCGGAAGGTGTAGGATCCGTAGGCATCGACGGTAAATGTCTGGTCTGGGTCACTGGCATCGTTGGTCTCGAAGGCCAGGTTCCCTGGTCCGCTCTCCATGGTCCATATCCCTGTGCCTACGGCCGCGAGCGCATCGACATCGTGTGTGAGTCCGCATTCCTCGAATACATTTTGTAAGGAGGGTTCATAGGCATCAGCCGAGGGCTGTAGGTCATTGGTAATTGTTACATCATCGAAGGAGGGAGCACAGGTTCCGTTTGATATGGTCCATCTGAGCGTGGCTGAGCTTCCGGCGGAGAGTCCCGTTATTGTTGTCAAGGGGTCACTCGGGTCGGTTATTGTTATTCCGGAGGGTCCTCCCACTTCAGACCATGTTCCGGTCCCTACCAAAGGGGTGTTTGCGGTCATATTGAAGGTGCCGTTGTTGCACTGTATGATGTTGGGTCCAGCGTTGGCAGGTGTAGGATCTTCATAAAAGGTTACGGTTATCTCATCAAAGTCGGAGCAGCTTCCGTTTACTTCGGTCCACCGGAAGGTATAGGTGCCGTAGCTGTCAACGGTGACATCGGTTACCGCATTATTTTCATTGAGGAAAGAAGCGTTCCCGACCAAAGGGCTTTCGTTGGTCCAGGTACCAGTTCCGATAGATGCCACCGCACTTGTGGTAAAGGCATTAGCGATATCACAAACATCTCCTCCAGAACCAGCATCGGTAGTAGTTTGTTGATCTATTGTCAATATCATTTGGTCCTGCGCATCTGGACAGGAACCATTGCCACTAGCAGTTATTGTTAGCATTACGAATCCGTTGGTGATATCATTGGCCCCAGGAGTATAGATTGGGAGCAGGGTATTGGGGTCATTGAACGAGCCGTCCCCAGATGTGGACCATAATAGGGAGCTGGTGCTGGACTCACTGGGTACAGTTGTTGAAGTAGCGAGATTGTGAACATCACCCTCACAGATTGACTCATCTGACCCTGCATCCACAATTGGCGCAGACGTTATGGTCAGTGTCATTTGGTCCTGTACATCGGGGCAAGGTCCGTTGCCCGTTCCGGTGAGGGTGAGTACTACTGACCCTACCATAATGTCGTTGGCTCCGGGGGTGTAGGTTGGCAACAGGATATTGGAGTCACTGAATGAGCCATCCCCAGATGTGGACCATGATATAGAGGCGGTTTCTGACTCGCTAGGTATTATGGTTGAAGTGGCGAGATCATAAACATCACCCTCGCATATTTCCTCGTCTGAGCCCGCATCCACGTTAGGGTCGGGAATTATGGTAACGGTTACCGTTGCAGTGGCATCAGTACAAGGTGCAGTCGCGGTTACGGTATAGATAAAGTCGTAGCTTCCTGGGAATACTGAGGAGAAGTCCATATTGGTGGGGTCCGCGACCACGGAGTTTGCACCATTGCCGAAGGCATCGTTGACATCAGTCCATGAGCCCCCAGCATCAGCACCTGAAAGCTGTGTGTTCAGGTCATATATGGTAAGATCGCCCTCACAGATATCCAGATCGGTGGGGGTACCGGCATTAGGTGTGGTATATACTTCTATAGTATGGGTTGCATCAATAAAATTACCGGAGGTATCTGTTACTCTATAGGTATGTGTGATGGTCTCTGGGTTGGATAATCCATCTGATACATCATTTATAAGCACCACTGAGGCAACAGCACAATTATCTGCTTCATCGGTGATGACGTTTGGATCTGGAGCCGGGGCCGTATCGCATACTTGCTCAGTAACATTACTTGCCGTGGGAGGGATTAAATCACCATAACCAATAGTGAACACATCTTGATGTTCAAAAGTAACCCCATCAAAAAAGACATCTGTGCCAATTACGCTTGTAGCATTGATATAAGTAATGGTGCCGGTGGTGAAATCTCCATCTGCTGGAGCAACGCCATCGGTATCTATCATTAAATAGATAGCACAAGGATTTGTAAGGATCATATCTGAACCGGACATGTCAACCCTTATACTGACATTATCAATAGGGGTAACCCCAACTGAAAACGTTTTTTGTACACGCCATTCCCTTGAAATTCTTTCAGTAACGGTAGTATTTGGATTAGGTAACTCTACATTGGTTACATTTAAGCTGGCATGGTCATTACCCCACAGTAAATAATTATGTTCACGTGGAGAAGTGAAAGGTGATGCATCAATAGCAGTTCTGCTATCATCCAAATTGTCCGTGGAGAAATCTGAGTTGGTGGACATTGTAACGATAGCCTCTGCGTTGACACTTTTTGAGATACGCTGGTACAAGTTGTATCTTAATCTATGGGCACCGCTATCTAAAAATCTGTCTTTTCCCAAACCAGCAATATCATATCGGTATGTGGTGTCGAAAGCCCATATTGTTGTTCCATCAGCAGCTAGATAGTCGTAGGAATCATTTCCGGTAACACTGCCCAAGGTTCCTGAAGAATTGAGGGTAATACCATATTTTATGGCCAAATAGCTTTCCAATCTTTGAATGTGATTGGCATCTGCAATACCATCCACCAACATTACTTCTGCAATGTAACCTGAAAGATTGCTTGGGTCTGAACCACCTCCTGGGTCAGTATCATTGAAGTGTTTTCCCATTCTGTTGTAGTAGAACAAGGATTCATCTGCCGTTACATCATTTCTAACCAAACCATTGATGCTTGGATCTACAAGTCCATTAACCCGTGTAGTCAGTGTTTCTTGATCTGCGGCGGTTTGTCTTATAAACCCTCCTATTGTGGGCCGCTCCAATAAATCAATGCTACCTGCCTGGAAGAATGTATCGGTATCCCATGTCCTACCTACTGAAAAACTATTGTTACTGGATACCCCTAAAGAAAGATTGGTAAGGTAACTTATATGTGAGTCTATATCTCCACCAAACAAAAGACTTTGTGTTTCAGCCGTATTGCCCGCCCCTGTTGCAGAAAAGACAATATAAACCATAATATCATCCCTTGCATGTGAGCGGAAATAGAGTGCATCACCCGTTCCTGAACCATCAAACTCCACAGCAGGGTTAAAGTTCCATACATCCCTTTGCAATGTTGGTATACCCGGGATAGCTCCTGTTGGGGTTAAAAATCCAGGGCCTCCTGGATGCTCAAAGCCATGGTTAGGGTAATTTTGCCAGGGTTGGTCATAGTTGAGCGGATTGGGATGCTCCATAGCATCTTGCCTGAAATTGATGTCAAAGTCCACCAGTTCATACCATACGTTGACTGGTGTACCTCCAATAGGGGCGTAAGGTGTAAATTCATCCAGTGCTCCTGGGAAAGTAGAAGGCGTATTAATAGCTCTATCGGCAGAGTACCAATTATCCACTTCTTGGGCGGATAATTGAAATCCTGTGATAAGTATTGATAGACATAATAGCGATTTAATTGTTCGACCATAAGACAAACAGAAAAGGTTGACCAAATTATTGGGGAGCAAATAATTGATAGAGTGTAAAAATTTAGTCATAAGCAAGTAGGTTTTGGCCGCGTATTCTTGGGAAGAAATACAGGGCTATATGTTAACATAGATTTAAAGTACTACACCCACCTTATATATAATGGGGCCAATTAACCTATGCGATGTTAGAATTGACGAAAGGCATAAATGGATTTACGGGGCAAAACTGAAAATGGGGTGTTTTGGGGTTTATATGGAAGGAAAGCCATAGTTTATTCTTGATGTATCAATATGTTTTTTGGAGTAGTTGAAGGACAAAAAAACCGCCAAGAATTTTTCTTGGCGGCAAACTATCACTGCTTATTTAAGAATACACGAGTTACACCAAACCTTACATTCTTAATTGAATTATGGACAGGATAGCTATTTGATCAGGTTGATTTCCACTCTTCGGTTCTGTTGTCTTCCAATTCGGGTTGCATTGGTGGCGATTGGTTTTTCCTCGCCATATCCAATTGCGGATAGTCTATCTGAGGTGATGCCTTCATTGATCAAGAAATCCCTGACCGAATTTGCTCTAGCCTCAGAAAGTCTTTGGTTGCTCTCGCTGCTTCCCACACTATCGGTATGGCCTTCAACCGTAAATTTGGCATTAGGATATTCATTCAAGATTTGAATAATGTCTACCATAGTTGATACCGATTCAGGCTTAATAGTAGCTTTTCCAGTATCAAACAGTATGGTGCGAGCGTAGTCGTTCAGTTGTTTTTGAACTTCCAGGGTTACTTCAGGACATCCTTTGTTGCTCACTGGACCTTCTATATTGGGGCATTCATCATCAATATCGGCTAGGGTGTCACCATCCGTATCTGGGCAACCTTTATGTTCAACACTTCCGGGGGTGTTTGGACAACGATCTTCACTGTCTATTATACCATCTCCATCTGTATCGGGGCAGCCATTGAATTCCTCAAGGCCAGCTTCGGTGGGGCAGTCATCATCTTTATCCAGCACACCATCACCATCTGTGTCTTTCCAGGGACAACCCTTGTTTTCTTCCGGGCCAGCTTCGTTGGGACAGTCATCGTCCTTGTCCAAAATGCCATCGCTATCTGTGTCTTTCCAAGGGCAGCCTTTGTTTTCAATAGGACCAGCAACCTCTGGGCATTGGTCTTCTTGGTTGATTATGCCATCATTGTCCTTATCTTTCAATCTATTTTGATACACAGGTATTTTAAGACCAGCATATACATCAATGGCTTTTGTATTTTTGCCTGTCATGGCTGAAATAATAGATCCAGATCCTAGGTATAATGGCCCCAACCTTAGTCCTGCTCCCCACTGGAACCCCGCTCCCTCAAGAATACTCAGAGGAGAATAAATTCCAAGCCAAGTACTCTCAAACCTAGGGGTAAGCCTAAATTGGGTCAACGCTCTATTGGCATTGATTTTTTCTTTGGATGTAAGGGGCATGTCCGCATTTAGGTTGAGATAAAATTTGGAATTGATATTCCAGTCTACATTGGTGTGGAGTGCCGTGGGCAAGGTAACACTGACAGATTCGGTTTCGGAAATTAAATGAAAGTTGTCAAAAAGCGCTTCTTCCAACACATCGCCATCAAAGTTGTCTTTGTCTTGGGTTTCATTAAGGTCGTAGAACCTATCAACCCCACTCACGTCATTAATTTTGCCAATATCCGTAATAGAGGCCCCAAATTTTAGCTTGTACTTATTGGCACCTCGGTCCACAACAGGATTTCCGTTGACATCTGTTTTGGTATATTTGACATGTTCCGGCCTCCATTCATAAACAAACCCTATATCCGTGCCAATGCCTGCTCCTCCATTAAAATCGAAATAGTTACCACCATTGCCCTCATCATCCAAGCTAGCTGTATTACCATAATTAAATAGCCCGGTGGTAGTGACTTGGTTGGAGTTTGAATCATAATCAACAGTAATGTCCGAGCCGTAAATATAGACGTTGCCCATACCCTGTATGTACTTTAAAGAGACCCCTCCTTTTAAGAAATGTTGTTCATTATCTAAAAGTACCCTAGCGTATGAAGCTCCTATTTCGGCCCAGAGGTTAAAGGCACCCGAGATATTTCCTTCATCCAAGAAGAAATCTTCAGATTCATCAAACCCTCCCTCTTTGTCCAAGAGCTCTCCATTGGCATCGTTTATATTGAAAAAAGCCCTGGCCCTGGTAAAAAAAGCAAAGGAATGTTTTTTACTGAGGCTGAGCATCACGGAAGGCCCCATTGCATCAATGTTCCATGCAATAAAATTGTTATCTGATGGAAAAGTGGCCGCGTTGTCAAAAGCTTTACTGAAATCACTGAAAGCATCATCAAGGTTAAAACCAACATAGTTGTTCCCAACAAACGAACTTATACCAAATAAGTTAATGTCCGTTTTAAGTCTGGAATCAGCTATATTGGCCGGGTTGGAAATAATACCATGCACCCCATTGTAGTTGTCCTCCAATAAGCCAATATAAGATTGGGCATGGCTTGCACTGATTGTTACGATGAGTAAGATTCCCATCAAAAATATTTTTGCATTCATTTTTCTATTTTTTGGTAAAATTTGATTTATAGCTAGATCTTTTTGGGATTAGCGTTGTACAAAGAGAAATGAAATATGTGTGAGGTTTTTATGTAAATGAACGAACGCACCCTTTCAATTGATAAATCAAAAAGATGGGTTTACCGCGACTTGTCATGTGGAGAAAAAAGATTCTATTTAAGTAAGAAAAAGACTTCAATTTAAAAATTGACAGAAAACACAATGCGCAAAGTAAAAGAATGGGAATAAGGCTGTTAAAACAAAAAACCATTACAACCAAGGAACCTATTGATTCCTTGGCGTAACGGAAACCTCAACTAAACTAAACACTTTTATGACCAACAGTCTTAAAAAGTGCATTGCTATATGTGCATGCGTTAAAATTGATCTTGCTTTTCAATATGATTTAACGCGTAATTGCACAACAAACATAAGTTGTATTTATAATTAATAGATGTGCTATCTTATGGATGCCCTTTCTCAACTAACGAATGGGCAATTTGGTTTGGTGGTTTCAAAATAGGAAGTGGTAAATGAGGCCTATAAATGATTCATAAAATAAAAAAGGCAGTTCACATGAACTGCCTTTTTTGGGTCAAAAAATATTTTTGGCTAGGAAGAAACCTCTTCGACCGAGGCATCCGGAGCATTCTTCTTTACGGAAGCAACACCATTTTCCATGGCCGATTCGCTGGAATACATCTCGCTGTTCCCAATAACTTGTCCGTTGGATGCTTTTAGGTTAAAGTATGGACTTCCGTCTTTTGCTGTGCTTCTTTCAAAATTTCCATCGTCCTGCGAATGTTTTCGCACAGACTCAATGCCATTGTCGCAGGCAGCTTTGGTGGTATACCCCTGACTGCTTAGAATTACTTGGCCGTTTCCAGCTTTTAAATTAAACCTGAACTTGCCAGATTTATCTGTCTTAATCTCAAATTTTCCCATGGTAATATGTTTAGATTACTAAATCTAGATAATTTCTTAAAAATTGACCAATAAATAAGGGTAAATTTATCAATAAATCAAGGTTTTGGACTTTTTGGCCAGATGAATGGTATTTTTAGTCCAGTTATCATACAAAAAAGGGAAGCAATTATTGCTTCCTTTTTATTTTATATGGCGCGATGTTTACACCCTGATCTGCCCATCACCAAATACGTAGTATTTGTTGGTGACCAATTCGTTCAATCCAAGTGGTCCACGATGGTGAAGTTTATCCGTGCTAATGGCCAACTCGGCACCCACACCCATCTGCCCACCATCTGTAAAGCGGGTAGAGGCATTTTGGTACACCGCCGCACAGTCCACATTTTCCATAAAGGTTTGGGCAACACTATCGTTTTGAGTCATAATGGAAGCAGAATGTCCACCAGAATTAGCGTTTATCTTTTCAATAGCTTCATCCAATCCTGCAACCGAGCCAATAACACATTTCATGGCCAAGAACTCTTCTTGCCAAACAGATGCGTTAGGAATAAGCTCCTCTTCGGTCAGTACGGTTTTTACCTTTTCATCCACCAAAATAGATACCCCTTTATCATCCAAAAGTTGTTTCAAATCCTTCAATTTATCCTCATAACCATCAATGTTAGAATCAACTAAAATTTTATCCAAAGCATTGCAGGCGGATATTTTATGGGTCTTGGCATTTAT
Source organism: Bacteroidia bacterium (assembly GCA_030427985.1). Taxonomy (GTDB): domain Bacteria; phylum Bacteroidota; class Bacteroidia; order Flavobacteriales; family Flavobacteriaceae; genus Flagellimonas. The sequence goes on from JAUIBH010000012.1 coordinate 47,112, forward strand.
GATTACCTCCAAGCTCTTTTTCCAATCGGCCTCTTTGTGCACGTATAGGAAATTGTTCCCACGTCCGCTGACCAGAACAGCGCACTTGGCATGTTCTTTTACAAATGCGATAAGGCGTTCGCCTCCACGCGGTACAATTAAATCCAAATCCTGATCGGGATTCTTCAAAAATTCCTGGGTCTGGGTTCGGTCCATTTCCAAAAACTGGATAAAATCGGTAGGAAGATTGTTTTCTTCCAATGCCTGGTGCCAGAATTTCACCAATACTTTGTTACTGTGATAGGCTTCTTTTCCACCTTTCAAAAGGATTTTGTTGCTGGCCTTAAAGGCCAAAACGGCCGCTTCCACAGTAACATCGGGCCGAGACTCATAAATGATCATAATGGTTCCAAAAGGGGCTGTTTTGTTGATGATCTTTAACCCATTGTCCAATTTCTTGGTAGAGATTTCTTGGTTAACGGGGTCTTTTTGCAATCGAACCTCTTTTACGGCCTGAATCATTTGATCCACCTTTTTCTGGTTGACCACCAAGCGGTCATATAAGGCTTGATCGTCCCTGTTGAACGCATCAAGGTCTTTTTGATTGGCTTGGAGCAGTTCATCACGATTTTCATCGAGAATCCGTTCCATATCTTCCAATACTTTGTTTTTTATATCAGTATTTAATAATTTCATAGTTCTCATTTTTTATAGGGAGACTTTGGTCCCTACTTTTTTTCCTTCTACAATATCTATTATTACATTATCTGTTTTCCCGTTCACTATGTAGGAGGGAATGTTGTCTGCTGCTGCCATTTGGGCATAACTTAATTTAGAGCCCATACCGCCACGACCTTCACCTTCGGCTTTGTTACCTTCCTCAATATACTTGTCTAAATCCTCTTTGGGTGCCACTTTTTGAATGACTTTTGTCTCTTCTTTTTCAGGATGACCGTCATACAATCCATCGATATCCGTCATGAGAATCAACTTATCGGCATTCATCAGTTGAGCAATCAATGTGGCCAATTCATCATTGTCCGAAAACATGGACATGGCCACGGAAACGGCATCGTCTTCATTGGCAATGGGCACCACACCTTCCGAAAGGAGTCCTTCAATACAATTGATCATATTGTCGCGGTGCATCCCTGGATTAAAATCCCGCTTTGTGGGAAGCACCTGGGCACACTTCATGCCATAATCCCTGAATATGTTATAGTACAACCGCATCATTCTAGGTTGTCCGATGGCAGAATACACTTGTCTCCGTTGTGTCTTGTCCTTAATATTGGCTTTGCCCAACACTTCTTTTCCCGCAATTACGGACCCGGAAGAGACCAAAATGGTCATAATGTCGCGTTCGTATAGCTCTGCAACTTGTTTTACCAGTTTTTTGAGTACGGGTCTTACAATTCTGTTGTCTTTGTTGGTCATCACATTGGTTCCCACCTTTATGACCACGAGTTCTTTATACATGTTTTAGTATTCTTCGCCGAGTTCTACGGCACGATTAAAGGCTGCAAAGGCAGCTTCCTTGATCATTTCACCTACGTTGTTATCCTGCATGGAATCCAAAGCGGCCCTTGTGGTACCACCTTTGGAAGCTACGCGCTCCATCCATGAATCTGGGGTAAGGTTGTTCTGGTTGAACAGTTCCACAGCCCCGGTAAAGGTCTGGCTTACCAATACTTTGGATACATTTTCGGAAAAGCCCATTTGAAGGGCGGCGTCCATCATGCTCTGCATAAAATAGAATACATAGGCAGGACCACTTCCCGAAATTCCTGTGGAAGCATCGATAAAGTTTTCACTTTTTACCCTGAGCGATTTGCCAGTGGTGTCCAAAAGCCCCTCCACCATAAAAAGTTCCAAGCGGGATACTTCATCAGCAGAAACGTAGCTGGTGAGTCCGTGACCCACTTGTGCAGGGAGGTTGGGCATGGCCCGTACCACTTTTGTGATACCCAGGGATTCCTGGATATATTTTATGGTTACCCCTGCCATGATGGAAATGAACAATTGTTCTGGTTTCACCAAGTTCTTCATACGTTTGAAGAGGTCTTCGGCATGATAGGGTTTTACGGCCAAGAATATGATATCTGCTTTGGGAACGCAGTCTTCCAACCGATCTATAGCATCAAAATAGGCAATTTTGCCCACTTCTTCCAATTTTTCTTTTGATTTGTCCAATACCATTATGTTGCGTTTCTTCAACAATTTGGATTTAGACATACCTGTGGCATAGGTAAGCCCCATGTTACCTGCGCCTATTACCAATACTTTCATTGTTTGGATTAAAAAAGTTTATATAAAATTTAGATGGATATGTTACAGTCCTTGCAGTCTTTTACTTTACCGTAGTAGGTTTCCCTGTACTTGTGCAATGTACGTGTAGGGATTCCCAAAATGTACCGCTTTATGTACGTGACCTGGGTGGTAAGTTCCCCCATTTTAACACTGTAGCGTTTTTCATACTTGGTTTCCCTTTTAATCTTTGAAAGTTTCATTTTGTTGTTAATGGTGTTGTTGTTAAAATAGATGTCTATTCGTTTTCCCTTTCGTTAAGGTACTTAGCTTTGTACTGTGCTTTTTTAATTGTTTTTCTTCGTTCTACTGATTTTTTGGTGTACTCTTGGCGGTCGCGGATTTGTTCCAAACGCTTGGTGTTCCTATATTTTCTTTTGTAGCGCTTTAGAGCTCTCTCAATACTTTCGCCTGGTTTTACTTCAATTTTGAGCATATAATGTTTTATCGGTTCAATCTCATTTCTGTGTGGGTTTCACTAAACCCGTATTCTTCAAAAAATTGTTTATTGGGACATTGGTTTTCGCTGGTTATATGGATGGCAACATCTCCTTTGCAATACTGTAGGGTATAATCCAGAAGCTTTTCTTCAATACCTTGATCCCTGAAATCTCTGTGAACCACAAAAAACACCATGAAATTCTCTGGGATATAATCTCCCATTCCTGTTTTGTTCACCACGGCCAAGGCAAGAATGTTGTCTTTATCTTCCATGGAGAACACATAACCGCCCAATCCCGGTATTTCCTTGGTGGAATACTGAATGGCCTTTCGTATGGCCTGTTTAGTGGCCTTTCTTCCTTCTTGGTGTTCAAAAAGAAAATTGGTAAACCGTGTGGCTTCCATGGTTGAAAGTCGGGTATAGGCATCGTAGGTCTTAATTACCATGCTTATGTTTTGCGATAAAATGATGTTGTTGTTTTTGGTTACAAATAGGGCTTATTGCCATATCCCGAAAAGTGTTGCTTTCCAAGATTGCGCATTGCAAGAGAAACCTTGGTCAAAGGTTTTAATTAAAAAGTAGGTGGGATGAATTTATCCGGTTGGTTACGAAATACCAGATAGGTAAAACTAAGGATCCTACAGTTTTTTCTCTCGTGGAGCTTGATTTTCATCGGGACAAAGATAAGTCAAATAGGCCGTAAATCCCAATTTTACTGGGTTTTATATTTTTTATAACGTTTTTTGAACTTCATATTTTTTAGATAGGGTGCTTAATATAAGGAGGGAAGGCTCAAGGTTAATTTTATACAAATACCCATATAAATTACCCGTACCGTCTTTAAATTGTTTAAGGTAACCATGTTGAATCAAATTCGTAATTTTAAAGGAGCAACAGTATCTTTAATTGATTTGCTAAGGAAAGTTCAATAGAAACCCAATAGTTATGAAAACTCAAATGGACCGACGTTTATTTTTAAAATCTTCAACCTTAGCAGGAGGTGGAATGCTCTTGGGTTTTAGTTGGATGCTATCCTGTAAGGATAAAACCAAGGGGATGGCAGAAACTATTCCCGAAAATTGGGTTGAGGTCAACGGCTACATCAAAATAGCTGAAAATGGCTTGGTGACCATTATGTCGCCCAACCCAGAAGGAGGTCAGAACGTGAAAACGTCCATGCCCATGATCATTGCTGAAGAACTGGATGCAGATTGGGAACGCGTTGTAGTGGAACAAGCCCCACTGGATACAGATAGATATACGCGTCAATTTATTGGGGGAAGTCAGGCCATACGGCAAAGTTGGGAACGGTTGCGGCAAGCCGGCGCCTCAGCAAAATATATGTTGATGCAAGCCGCTTCAGAACTTTGGGAAGTGCCCATTGATGAAATTACCGCCCAAAAAGGAGAATTATCCCATGCAGGAAGTGGCAAAAAAGCTGGTTATGGCGAGTTGGCCTCTGCCGCTTCCAAAGTACCTGTTCCGGAGACGGTTCCTTTAAAAGAAATAAATGAGTTTACCTTGATTGGAACATCGCAGAAGAATGTGGATGCAAAAAAAATAGTAACAGGCAAACCTTTGTTTGGATTGGACCATCAGAAAGAAGGCATGTTGATAGCTATGGTCATCCACCCTCCGGCATTTGGAATGACATTAAAGGATTTTGATGCTTCTTCCGTGGCAAATATGCCTGGAATCAAAGATGTTTTTTCAATTAAAACGTATGACGAAGATTACAAATGGCTGTTTTTTGATACAAATTCATTTATGAATTTGGTTGTGGTGGTGGGTGAATCCACCTGGGAAGTGATGAACGCCAAAAAGGCATTAGAACCCCATGTGGAATGGGAACTCAATTCTGAAAGAACAATCACAAGAGATCGGTTTGGAACGGAGCAAACTTTACATTTCCCAGCGGGACTGGAAAACACATCGGACCATGACCTGAAAAAGAAAGAAATGTCTGCACAAAAAGGAAATGTGGAACGAAAGGACGGTGACCCGGAAAAAGCACTTCAAAATGCATCCAAAGTGTTGGAACGTTCCTACACAGCCCCTTTTCTGGCGCACAATTGCATGGAACCCATGAACTTTTTTGCGGATGTAAAAGAGGATCGGGCCGAACTGGCAGGACCCTTACAAAAACCCGAGTACACAGAACAAACACTTTCCGCTCGTTTAGGGCTTCCCTTGGAAAAGATTGATATTAAAATGACCCGATTGGGGGGTGGTTATGGCCGTAGATCCTATGCGCATTGGTTGGTTGAGGCAGGAATCATTTCCCAACGAATGAAAGCCCCGGTAAAATTAATGTACACCCGGGAAGATGATATGACATCGGGAATTTACAGACCCACCTATCGAGCTACTTATAAAGCAGCATTGGATTCCAATAATAATTTAACAGGGTTACACGTGAATGCGGGCGGAATTCCAGAAACCCCACTATACGCCAATCGATTTCCTGCTGGAACCATAGATCATTATCTGGCAGAAAGTTGGGTCATTCCTTCTAATATTACAGTAGGATCCTTTAGGGCTCCAAGCTCTAATTTTATGGCCTGTGCCGAACAATCTTTTTTAGATGAATTGGCCGAGGAAATGGGAAAAGACCCCATAGAATTTAGATTGGAATTGCTGACCCGTGCCGAAAACAATCCTGTGGGTGAAAACAACGATTATGACCCAGCCCGTTATAAAGGTGTTTTGGAGTTGGTGCGGGAAAAATCCAATTGGGGAGAAGAAAAACCAGGGGTCTTTCGTGGTGTTTCGGCTTATTTCTGCCATAACTCCTATGCGGCCCAAGTGTTGGATTTGGTGATGAAAGATGGATTTCCACAAGTTCAAAAAGTATATTGTGCTGTGGATTGTGGCATTGTGGTCAATCCTGATGCGGCCAAAAATCTACTGGAAGGTGCTGTAGTGGACGGTATTGGAAATGCCTTGTTTGGTTCCCTGACCTTTACGGATGGAAAGCCCAACAAACAAAATTTTGATACGTACCGATTGATTCGAATGGCAGAAGCACCTAAAGAAATTGAAGTCCACTTTGTGCAAAACCAAATTGACCCAACAGGTTTGGGTGAACCTGCGTTTCCACCGGTGTTCCCTGCATTGGCAAATGCTATATACAAGGCTACAGGGAAGCGGCTGTACGACCAACCTTTTTTATAAGCTTAAAAAACAAAAAAGCCCCGATTTCTCGGAGCTTTTTGCGGTCTGGACGGGACTCGAACTTTTTGCCAAAATACATCGTTTTTCAGTGTCTCCCAGAGGGTCATTTTTGGGAGGCACCGAATTGCTCACCTTTTGACAAATTTTAACCTTTTTAACATTAAAAATGATGGATTTTGACCCAGAATGAAACTTTGGTTTCAATATCGATTATATAAAGTGTTTTATGTCATAAATCTACATTTTCCTGGCCAGATAACAGAAATAGATTTTTTGATTTGTTTTTAAACCATTTAAGAAGTATGTAATCGATAAGTTTGTAGAACATTTCTTTATGAGGAATATAGGATAGTTCTAGATTTTTATTTGGGATTATAGGTCCTTATAGGGATATAGAATTACAATTTCTTTATTTTCAACCCTTCTAAACATTAAGGTTTCTTCTAAATATTTCTCAATTTCCTTAGTTCTTGGGGTATTTTTGGCATCAACAAAGGAATAATCTGGAAATCTATCTTGATGAGCTCTTGCCCAATTCTTAGGAGTTGTTGCATTAATAACACCCGAGTTATTAAATAACAAAAAATGTTTTTTATTTATACGCATTTTGTTTCTTTTTGAATACTATTTTTCAATAATGAATGTGTTCTTAAGGAGCATTTTTGAAACTCTATTCATATTTCGCCTAAGTAATCCTTTATATCATATTAATCTAGTAATTATCAATTTGGAGCTATCAATTAAAGCTTGCTATTTATTGTTGAGTCTTGACTTCAAATTTATTTAATCTCCTTACTGTCATAACAAAACTATTGGCAAACTGTATAGCTCGAAATTGGCACATAAGCATTAACCCACAGAAAATTGTGCCAAGAACCCATTTACTGCATATTAAACAGATTATTGTAGCGAAAAGTGTTGTTGTATATAATCCTTTAAATAAATCATTTAATGTATACCAATAATTCGCTGGTCCAAAGGTTCCTTGAACTTGTAGTAGCGCACATGATTCCCAAAAGGCCTCAGAACTATTCCAAGTTTTGTTTTTCTTGTTTTCCTCAATTACGGAATTAATAACCTTATTTTTATACATGAAGAAATGAGTTATACACCTTAGAAACTCAACAAACTTGAACTTTCTCAAATCCCATTTATTCAATTTAAAGTGAATTGCTTTATATGTTTGTAATGACAGGAAACCTATACCATGGAGCAAGTGGCCTAGAATATATACTAACGGAATAGCCAGGATTATAATTATTCCAGAAAACTCTTTAATGAAACTATGCTTTGTGAAGAAATCCTCAGTTAATTTCAGAACAGGCTCAAAGAATATCAAATTAAAGGATAATAAGAAAAAAGCTCCTGAGGAAAAATAAACTAAAAAATCTCGAAGTGTAAAATTTGCTGTCATTTTAAGTAAGATTAATTGTAAACGGATTCGCATTCAAGACTGTCAATGAAGATAACAAAACCCCCAATTAACCTTAAATAAAGTTCAGTCCACTCTTAAAATGAAGGCTTTCAATATCCTAATCTCTTGCCTTGCCGTATAAAATAATATCAGATATAATATAGCGAAGCTTTTCTTTCAAATCATATTCCAGATTCAGTTCTTCAGCTTTATTGCACATTTCAAGGAGTTTTGTAAAGTTGCTAATTTCATTATCAATCCTACGGCTAAAAATATCTGATAGTGTTTTGATGTCTTTAAAAGAACTTCGGCTGTTGTTCAACTTGAAAAGAATTTTCACCCTAAGTTCATCAGGATTTTTAATCGTTTTAATACTTTTAAGCTCTTGGACAAAATCCTTTGAAGTATTCAGAATGAATCCCATGTCATTGAGCATGGGGAAAACGTTTTCAGGTTTTTTACTATGTGGGATTATTAAGGGCGCATTCTCGAAAATAGTATCACGCCTTGGCATGAGATAAACACCATTTAGGTTTTTTTGTAAAACCCTTAAAACATTCGTGAAATTCAAAGATCCATTTCCAAGGTCATTAGTGGAGACTTTTATTGCAGTAGACACATGTCCAAAAGAGCCAGCATCATGGGTGTATTTTTCTGCAATAATCATATCCAATTTGGATTCATTGAGCGCTGCACTTCTAATCTCATACTCAACTCCTTTATTTTGTTTCATGTTCTCATGCAATACTATCATTGCCACAACAAATGCAAAGTCGACTCCGTATTCATGATACCGTTGCGTTGATACTATGCCACGGACAAAGACATTTTCACCATCTGAAAGTAGTCTGTAATTCCTCTCTTTATTGTATTCATCAGAAGCGGAAGCCAAACTTTTGAAATATTGTACGTTGTAACGAGCTAATTCCGGCTGGCCAATTTTAAAAAGATTATTAGCATACTTGGTCATCACATACTCATCAAGAAAGGAGTTTTTGGCTCCATAAATTGAAATTGCATCGAGTTTGTTGCCGACTACTCCATCTTCAGCATATTCTTCAAAAAAGAAGACAATCTCATCATCGCCATCTATGCTCTTTTCATAAACATCAATGTGTTTTGTTTGTGCAAGAATGTTAAACCTTTTATATTTAGTAAGTATTTTCTTGATTTTACTGTAAATAGTATCAACATAATCTATGGTAATGTAATCATCCATGATAGGTTCAATGCTCAGACTCTTTATTAGGTCCTTCTTGTATGGGTGTTCATCCAATAGTCCTAAAAGCTTTTCAACCTTGATTCTTCCTGAAGAGTTTTCCGGATCAAGGATAGTGTTTTCCTGGATAAAGTTTTTTTTCATAGCTACTTATTTTTCTTTTCGTACTCCTTTAAAGGGTTTATCGCTGGATGTTTTACCATCCATGAATCTCCCTGTTTCTGAATCTCGCTTCACCCAGATTCCTGTTTTTGAGTTTTGTACTTGGGAACGCTTTTTAACCGCCCCGTGCCTCCTGCCGTCTCCGGATTTTCCATTTGTTGCCATGGCTTCAATATTTAAATTAAACAATAGGTCATGTGGGTTTTGGGTCCACAGAATCATATGATTAAAGCGTGACAGAATTTTTTTATAACACTTTTGACATATACAAGTGGGTATGGATATAGAATTTCTACTCTTACAAATAGACGATAAAGATGATAATCCTAAAGATGCGCAATTGGCATTAGGTGCCTTATACGAAGAATTCAGAAAGTTTGTATACAACATAACTGTAAAAAACATTGATTATGTTCGTCAACGTGAAGAAATTGCAACCACGGTCGTCTGTGATGTTTTCAATTATGTTTGGAATAATCCAACCAAATGGTCTTATAACCAAAAGATGCATAAAACCCAAATAGACGGATTTAAGGTATATTTAGCTGTAGTTGCTCGATTAAAAAGACTTGAACAGTTAAGAGGTTTTGCAGAAGTCAGAAAAAATGAGAAACTGAAAGTTGATGATGTGAACAATGATTGGCTTTGGAAATTGGAAGAGGAGGAATATGAAGAATTGGAAACCCAAATGCTTATAAAAAACAATTTAGTGGACGAATGTCTTATGGAGTTTAAAGAACGAGACAGGGACATTATAAGAATGTTCTTTTCTTATTATGAAGAAGGAAAGAATATGCCTGATTCCATAATCAAACTCATGGAATCACAGTTTGAGACCACTTGGCTCAATATTAGACAAATAATAAGTCGAGCTAAGAAAAAGATAAAAGGACAGATAGAGTTAAAAATAAAGTGAGCATTATGCCATCAAAAAAGAAGGATATAGGAAAATTGTTAAATAAGTACGGTTATTCTATCCCCCAGACTTCTGATGAAATAAGGGCATTTGAAGAGAAGTTTGAGAAAGAATACGAGTCACCAGCAAAATGGCCAGATATAAAAGATATTATTGAGGGTAAATCTAATAAGGTAATTAAACTTAAAAAAGATTCACCTAAAGATGCATCTGGTAATCTTGCGATGGCCGCAAGGGATGGTAAGAAAATTACAATGGAAGTCCGAGAAAGGATGAATAAAGACCGTAATGCAGCAGAAAACGAATGAGTTTTTGACAAGAGATGATGTTATAAATCTCAATGAGCTGGCAAGTAGTATATCTGATTATTATTTCCCAGAGAGCCAAATTGATCCTAGTTTAATCGCCACAAAAAACCAAATAACTTATAGTTATGGCAATTATGCTGACTCTTATCACGGCTTACTAGAACACCTCAATGGGAAGTTTCACATTTACATTAACCTTGACAAACTGGGCCACGCTTATTCCGAAAGATCAAGATTTACTTTTGGGCATGAGCTTGGACATTACTTTATAGATAGTCATAGAGTAGCACTTGCATCGGGCCAGTCCCCAAGCCATGGTTCATTTACAGGTTTTGTGAGCAAGAATAGGGCAGAAAGGCAAGCCGACTACTTTGCATCTTGTTTATTGATGCCAGAAAATCGATTTAGGGCCTATTGTTACAGAAAAAAATTTCAGTTCAGAATCATAGAGGAACTTGCAGGTAAATTTGGAACAAGTATATCCGCAGCAGCATTGAGGTTCTGTGCAATTGGAAACCATCCAATTTTAGTGGTTTGCGGTTTCAAAGGAAAAATCAAGTGGTACTGGAGTTCTGAAGATTTTAGGTACAAATGGTTGAAACATGGTAAAGATAGAATCCCAGATGATACTGTGGCGGGAGAATACTTTGAATTGGGTAAGTCACCGAAAACAACAGAGGAGGTTTTTGCTATGGATTGGTTTAATATAAAGTTTGAGGAACAGGCAATGGAGAAGTTTTACGAACATGCTAAATGCTATGGGGATTATTCGATCAGTATTATTTGGGAAAATTGACTAAGGATTTTATTATCAATAATCTTTATCACCCGATTAGCCACCTATTCCCAAAATCAAAAATATCCTATTAAAAATCAATGAGATATAAAAAAGGTAATTGACCGAAGAGGTTAAATCTCATACTCCAAGGTTTTGGTTAACTATTGATAATCTCTACAACATTAGAAACAATAAGTCGTTACAACTATTAACCTTGAACTTTGTAGCTGTTTTAATGTTAATTTTTAAGAGGTTTAATTAAAAATCTGAACTGCCAAAAGAATACCCATGATTACTTTTTTGAATACGGAAAAGCTCATAAATGTCATTCCTGATACAATCTTTAATGCACAAAAGGAGCTGATAATTGTTGTACCTTTCATAAACCTTTCAAATGCAACCATGGATGCTCTAAGGGCTGCCGATAAAAAGGAGGTTGAAACGACAATAATATGTAGGTTTTCGGAAGTAAAGTCAAAAGACCAAAATTTCCTAGAGAACTTGGAAAACCTCAATGTTTTTTCCCATCCCAATGTACACTCCAAATGCTACTACAATGAGAACGTCATCGTAATAACATCACTGAATTTAACCTCGTACTCGGAAAGAAATAATCGTGAAATGGGTGTTAAGGTATCAAGGTATGATAACTGGGGGGAAGATTATGATGATTTGTTTGAAAACGAGGAGTTCATGGATTTTGCCGATGATTTGAGAATGGAATTACAACAACTCTTGAACGGGTCTGACTATATTATTAAGTCAAAAAAGGCAGGCCAGTTGGGGTACACATGTTCTTTGTTAAACACCAACAGGGATAATATGGAACAGATCTGCAATGAACTCAATAGAAGGTTAAGTCCCAAAAGGTTTTCCATCGAGGAATTGGAGTATGCCAACTATATTGTTTGTGAAAACTATTTCGATAAGATAACCTTGAGAATAAAGGATTTTTATGAAAGGATTGAATTTGAACCAACTAGAGGGGAAATTTCCTCTTGGTACAATAAATTCAAACCGTTACACCAGGAAGGGTTGAGGGTTCCCTTCAAAGGATCTGAATATGAATTCAAGATCTATCTCAATTCAGGGGCCAAATTGAACATTGTTGGGTATTATGATAATCTGGAGTTTTGGGACAGACTGGACCTATGGAATGCAGTGCTAATACAGATATCCACTTTTTTTACCAAGGAGCTTCTTAAAATATGATGTTTCAATGATACTTTGACCAATTCGGCGTGTATGAGCCATACTGTCCATTTAAAGGAGGGAGTTCTGCAAATGCATTGACATAGTTTTCCAAAGCCTCGGATTCCGCTTGTTTTGGGGAGTCCTTAGGAAGGATATGGATGAACAGATCATCAATAGGTACTTTGTTCCTAATGCGAAAATACTTGAGGCCCATCTGGGTATGACCAGAGGAAGCCGGTGTTTGCATTTCTAATTTCGAATTTGCCAATAGGGCATGCTGTAGATTCGAGACCCTATCGAATAATGCTCCTTCCGTCATACCAATATATAGGATCCCATTTTTGTCCAAACCATTCAGACGTTGTATTGCCCTTGGTTTGCCATTGGTGTAATAGCATAAAAAATAAATACCCGGCTTTTTAATTTCCACAATAGAATTCAAAGCCGATTTAAAAGCATTTATATCTTGATTTACTTTTAGGGGTGTTTGTATCATTATTTGAACTTTCGAAATGGTCTCAACCAGGAACAGTCACAGATTTTCTAATTAATTTTTCCGTTTTGCTCTGACTTTCATTTTGTTTATTTTATCATTTCAACTGCAATTGTTTTTACAAAAAGTGTTGTTTTCTGGCCTTGTCATTGTAAATCAATTGAGCATGTGCATTTGGGATAATTTGTACAACCAAAAAAATTGCCAAACTTTCCGCTTCTTTTTGTCATGAACCCACTTTTGCAACTTGTACATAGAATAGTGTTATCTAAAATTTCAATATTGTTAAATGTTTGATTGCAAAGCGGATAATGGGAACAGCCTAAAAACTGATTGCCATTAATGGTGTTATTCCTGATTACAAGATGACCCGTTTGGCAATATGGACAATCTGTTTTGCTTAGTTTTTCATTGTTTGAATTAAATAAAAAGTCGTTGTCTTTTGTTAGTTCATCCACAAATAGTGATTCATCGGTCGGAATAAGGAGCACAACTTCATTTTTTGTTCTTGTTAATGCGACATAAAACAATCTACGTTCTTCTGCAAAACGATATGCTTCATTATCACTGAGTAATAAGGACAACATTGGATCGTCAGTTATTTTGTTTGGAAAACCGAGTAAATGGTTCTTTAGGTTCAGGACAATCACATTATCTGCTTCCAACCCTTTTGATTTGTGTACCGTTATATATTTAATGTCAATTTGTTCAAGGCCTTTTATTTCTAATTTATCGGTGCGTTCATAATACTTTATTTTGCTGTTTGGAGTCAGCTTGATAAATTCATTTATGTCAAAACCATGACGACCTAAAACTAAAATGGGTTTGTTACCGTTTTTGTCTATTAGCGCTTGAATTTCATTGATTAAAGTGGCTTGGGCATTGTCCTGAGAATAATAAACAAACTTTATAGGGTCATCTAAAGGGTCTTTTTTGGATTTAGGGTTTTTAGGTATTTGTTTAGTGTTTTTTTGGATGAACTTTGATGTTATATCAATGAGTGATTGGGAATTCCGATAGGTTTGCTCAATAAATAACCTCTCATGTTTACCCACATATTTTTCGAAATTACTGAACAAAGAAATGTCGCTACCCGCAAAACGATAAATCGATTGCCAATCATCGCCAACGCAAATTAGTCTCGCTCCTGATAATTTTCTGATTTCTTTAATTAGTTTGAAGCGGGCATATGAAATGTCCTGATATTCATCAATGATGATATGCTGATATGTGTATTCAGGCTTATTTTCTTTAATGAGGTCAGTAGCATGATTTATCATATCACTGAAATCAATTTCAATATTCTCTTTGAGTGTATAATCGTATTTTTCCAAAATTGGAAGAGCAAATTTCAAGAAGAGTTCCTGTCTTTTAGACATAAACTCATTTTTAGCTTTGCGTTTATCTGAAAACAAGGATATTATTGAGTCGTAGTTTGATTGTCTTGATTTGCTAAGATTAATAAAGGTTGAAATCAAATTTGTTATTTCTTTTCCAAAGTTTTTGTCCTTGTCCGTAACTTTTGAGAATATGCTTTTTCCGTCTCTTGGCTTAAAAACTACATTTTCGTAATCCAATAACTCCTTAAGTTTTTCAAGCAAAACATTGTTGCGGTTGTAATAGGAATAGGTTTCTAGAAGTTTGGTGTCATAAGTTTCATGTAATTCTCTCTTTAACTCCATATCCTCTACATATTCCTGTTCCTTAAATGGTGTAAGCCATTTTGCGCGGTTATTTTCATCAACTCCGAAATGTTCCAAATAAATGTCATAATCTTTTAGATAGAAATCGGGACGGTACATGGCATCGCCAAAAGGATATGGTTTTTCATATTCGTAGTCAATGCTGTTCAAATACAAAAAGTTTGCGATTGTCAGTTCTTCAACACTTTTGACCCTTTCTCCCTGAAAGGTGTTGAGAGATGTTATTGCGACTTTGTTCAATGATTCAGGTTCACACTTAGATTTTAAAGTTTGGAAATCAATACCCTTTTCCGTGTCTATTTTTTCTCCAAGGGAATCAAAACTTTCATGTCCTTCTGGAATATTCATGTAGCAAGCAACATATTCGATATATGCACTTAATGCGTTTTCATCGCTAAAGATTTCGTTTTCCAAATACGCTTTAACAACCTGATTTAATGTGTTTTCATTAGTTACGGCGGGAACACTTGTTTCATACTTTTTAATGGTGTCGTACCCGAGTTTATGGAAAGTGGTCGCTCTTACATCGAGTTCTAAGGTTTTAATTCGTTCATTTAATTCATCAACGGTTTTTTTGGTAAATGATAAAAGTAAAATGTTTTCAGGTTTGACATTTTTCTGTTCTATCAGATACTTAACTTTACCTAAGATAGTCAAGGTTTTGCCTGAACCTGCACCTGCGATTATCAGGTTTGAATATTCGTCCGTTATCAATGCGGTACGTTGTTGGTCGTCTAATTTTTTACCTTCAATATCATCAAAATATTGGTTAAGTTTTTCTTTTTGTGCTTGAACATAGTTTTTATTGTAGCTAACTATGTAATTATCGAAATTTTGATAAACATCATTGAATTTTTTGACACGAGTTTCCTTTTTGTAAAAGTTGGATTTGCCTTTAAAATATTTGCCGGTATCAGAAAAATTTGTTTTTATTTTATCACGTTGTACCCAAGTTATATAATCGTCAAAGTTCTGTATAACGTCAAAAAAGGAGGTGGCTTCCTGTAATCTGGATAGGTAGGTGGTATTCTGATATTTTTTCTTTTCCGTTGTTCGTAAGTAAACGATAATAGAACTAGTTACTACAACAGATGGGATAATCAGATTCCATAGCATAATTACAGCATATATTTTTTAATGGAAGCATTCATTTTGCCTTACATGTAACTAGGGTAATTTGATGTAATATACAGTGCTATCATTTCAAAACAGAATAAAATCGATGTATTTTGAATTTCTTCTATTGGAATCGATTATTTGAACTTTTATGTTTTATGGCCAATAGAGAATATTGTTATAACAGTTGTTAAGACTTGAATTGGACCAATTATATGACTTGTCAACTTCTTGCAATGCTTGTTTTATAATAGTGAAAATCTTCAACGAAGATTTACTATAAGTCTTCCTTCACAAAGCTTTCTTTGAGCTTTGTGGGAATTCTTATAAAAATGGTTTCTTGGTCAAATTTTAAGGGGTTCTTAATAAAAGAAGCCCTTTATTGTTTTTCGGGTCATCGAAAAACAGGGCAGTGCCCAGGGACTTCCTATCAGGACACCATCACCCGTAGTCGCTTAACTTTCCGTACGCTCCTTTGCCAATGGGTCTGATGGTATTCCCAAGAGCTCTAATAGAACCTGTCAAGGCCAAGACAGGTTTTGTTCGCAAATAGGGTATCCACTTCCTTGAAAACCTATAGGTTTTCAAGGAAGTGGAGCCTCCCGATTTCCTTTCCAAAAGCCTTGACAGAACCCCCTTCTTTTATTGTGCGATGCACGTAAGAAGCAAACAAACACCCCCTTAAAATTTGGGAACAATTGAACAAAGGATTAAGGGATTTAATAATCATTTAAATGCTTTTTATTATGAGTACATTAAGAAACAAAGTGCAGTTGATTGGAAACGTGGGGCAAGATCCCGTAATCACTGATCTGGACAGTGGAAAACGTGTAGCACGTTTGAACTTGGCCACCAACGAACACTACAAGAACTCCCAAGGGGAGCGTATCACCAACACCGAATGGCATACGGTCATCGGATGGGGAAAACTGGCCGACATCATCGAAGGGTTTGTGACCAAGGGCAAGGAGATTGCCGTAGAGGGCAAATTGACCTCCCGTTCCTATGAGGACAAAGAGGGCAATAAACGCTATGTGACCGAGATCGTGGCCAGTGAAATTCTATTATTGGGAGGCGCCAATGATTGATAGATTATGGGGTGCCCATGGGCACCCCTCATTTTTCATTTTTCATCTTTCAATTTCATTCATTATGCAACATCAAGTCAATGAAATACAGATCAGCTACAGGGAAAAACTTAGTACCCTGCAATCGAACTCCATCACCAATTCAAATGACGTGGCGCAATTGCTCTTCAAAAATTGGGATACTGACACCATTGGATTGAACGAATGCTTCAAGATTCTTTTGCTCAACCAAACGAATAAAGTCAAAGGGATATATCCCTTATCCATTGGTGGAATAACGGGTACCTTGGTGGATATGCGCATTCTTTTTGCCATAGTTTTAAAAACTTTGTCCGTGGGCATCATATTGTCCCACAATCATCCATCTGGACAGCTGAAGGCAAGTGAAGCTGACAAACAGTTGACCAAAAAGATACAACAGGCAGCCCAACTTTTTGATGTCATGGTGTTGGACCATATCATCCTGGCACCCAATGGAAGTTATTACAGTTTTGCCGATCATGGTTTGATGTGAAGCATTGAGAATTGGCAACAAAATACAGATGTCAGATTCGACCAAAACGACCCAATCATTATGATTGGGTTTTTCTATGTTCAACAGCTTGAAATCCATACCTTTAAAAGCAGGTTGAATATTTACCTAAGTACGGCAATCCAGTTTGATTTGACTTTCCTAAAGTCCGTACCATTCGATTTGACTTTTAATTAGAATGCAACTGGTTTTTAAACCATGTTGAGCGATTCGTTTTTGTCCTTGTGGGACGAAAAGGAGGAGCAAGAGGATAGCGCGCAAGCGCAGCGCTATTGATTCATTTTCCTTCGGAAAAGCCCTGTTTATAAGGTTTTTTGGAATTTAAAGGAATTTGAGGTCAGGTGGTTTTTGGTGAAAAAATGGGCTGGGCCCAGTAAAATCAAGGAATTTTTGGTGAAAAAATGGATAAAGGATACGAAAAAGAACAGTTTGCGGCCCTGAAGGTCAAAGTTTCAGTAGCCAAGAAATTCAGGAGTTTTTCCAAACGGCAAGGGAAATCACAGACTATGACCCTGTTGGCGATGGTGGAATTTTTTGAACATAATGGAATCTCACCGGACGAAAAGATGCACGAAACCATAGCGAGCCTGAAATATTTGATCAAAAGACGTTTCAATTCCATGGTAGCGATTATGCGAAGTATCGAAAAGGAGCAGACTTTGCCAACTGTAAGTATGATTCAGGCTCTCTTTGAACAGGAACTGGAAACGGACGAGGGTGAAGAATGGGAAGGGGATTTCGAATTTTTTGAGAAGCAGCTGACCGAGATAAATACTCCAACCAATCCAGAGCTATTGGATAAAGAGACCACAGTACCCAAAATCCGATATGTCCGATTGGAGGAACAAATGGAAGAGCTCAAGGAAGATTTTGCCTATGTGTTGGACCATGTGTCGGAGTTCCATAGCCATTTCGGTAAGGACCACCTTAAATTGGATCTCAATCCAGGGGCCATCGAAAAATACCGAACAAAACTCAAGAATATGTAAACAAATATTTCGTCACTTCACAAGAAAAACCGAGAAGGAATTACAGTGCTTTTCTTTACAACTTATTTATAATATGCATATCCCTAGCGGTGTTTTAGCATTTTTAAAGGGTATGTTAGATTTTAAATCTTCATTTGTGTCAATAGTTACAGGTTCATGAAGAACGTACTTGTAAATTAGCCTAAAACAGCATATAATAAAAAATGGGCAATATGGTTCATTTGACCCGGAGGATTGGGCAATATTTTCTTAATTCAATTAATAGGTAATCAGCATAGTGTGTTAAATGAGCCGATTAGAAAAAATAATCGGCTCATTATTTTGTTGTTTTTGAGCTGAACAAATTATCGAACTGGCAAATGAATCAAAAAAACTACTTATTTAGAAGTCTTTCCAAGTAAGCGACCTTGTCTTTTTCCGCCTGAACAAGACGCTCATAAAGTTCAACTATCTTATCCAATGGATTAAAATTGGGCTGAACATTAATTGCATTGATGGTAGAACTATCATTACTAGTAAAAGTGTTTGATATAATGTTTAGGACGGTTTCCTCAGAAAAATTCTCAATGCCTTCTTTAGTCACGCCCAAAGCCCGCGCAATTTCTTCCAATTTGGCATCATCCACCTTTTCACTGTTCTCAATGTTGGAAACGGCCTGTTTGTAAATCTTCAACTAAAAGTGGACTGAACTTGGCCTAAAGTTAAGTGATGGTTTTGT
>JAUIBH010000181.1 GCA_030427985.1 Bacteroidia bacterium
TCCGTGTCATCTCCCCAAAGATGTTCGACGATTGATTCTTTGGTTATGACCCGGTTTTCATTGCTGATAAAAAATAGGAGTAATTGATACTCCTTATGGGTAAGGTCAATAATTTTATTGCCCACCCTTACCTCTTGTGAATCGGTATCGATTTCTATTTCATCAAAGGTGATGATGTTGTTCCCTTTGAAATGTTTGCGTCGGATTATGGATTTGATTCTGGCATTGAGCTCATTATAGTCGAATGGTTTTGCCAAATAATCGTCCGCGCCCAAATCCAATCCCTTGACCTTGTCATCGATAGCATCATAGGCACTGAGGATCAAAACCCCGGTATTACTATCCAAGGTTCTCAAATACTCCAAAGCTTCAAGTCCCGAACCATCAGGTAGCCCCACGTCCAAAATAATAGCATCATAATTGTGCATATGAATTTTTTCTTGGGCAAAGGCAACACTTGATGCCGTTTCACATAGAAAATCCTTTTTGAAAAAATCAACGAGGTCTTCCAGTAATTCTTGCTCATCCTCAACAATCAAAAGTTTCATGGTTCAGTATTGATTCATTAAATGTATTCAATTAAAATTTTAAAATCCTGCTTCCAATTGAATTCGAAACATCCAATAGTCGTCGTTTTTCGGAATATTGGAATAGGATAGATCGGTCTGGACTTTTATTTGATGTCCTTTTAAATATTTGGAAAGCCCCATGGTATATTGTTTCATTTCATTAAATCTGTCGTTTTTGAAGCTTAGTTTTGAAAATCTTGCAGCAAGTTCCCAGTTTCGTTTGAACATGTTTCCCATTTGAATGTTATAAGCACTTCCAATTGGAACATAATCCCCTGTTGGGATTCCATTTGGGTCCAATGCGACAGTTCCGTCCATTTCTTTGGCAATATAATCGCCCGTATTTCTTCTTGCGTATTCAGCCATAACAGAAAAGCCTTTGTATTTGAAAATGGTATCCATAAAGTAGGTACTTATATCCGTTTGATGAAATCCTGTGGAATTTACCATAAAGTTTCCTAGGTTTCCATTGGTTCTTATGGCATTGTCATTGTAATTGTATGCTGCTGCTATGGCCCACTTCGGGTCAATATGCCTGTTTTGATCTCCACTTATGTAAGCCTCATTGTTGGGAAGAATGCCAAAGGGGAAAAGCTCAAGTTTGGTAGTATATTGAAACCCCTCAATACCAGGGACGTGTACATTTCGGCCCTCACCCTGTGATATGGACAAAGTTCCAACCAAATAAAACTCCTTTCCTATTTTGGATGTATTCTCCAATTGTAGGCCAATGTCCCGATCAATATTGAAATTTTTGTTGAGTATAGATCGATCCACAAACTGCAGATCCCTGGATGAAACTATCCGTTCCCGGTTCCCGGGGAGTTTAGCTTGACCTACAAGAAGGACCCAATTATCATTTACTTTCCAAGTAACAAAGGCATCAAGGATGATCCGAGGTGTATTTTTCGTGAATTCGGAAACGCCCGACATGTCCCTACTAGAGAAGCCTAGTTCCATTTTATATCCGATTTCCCCTGAAAGCAAGTGACCTTTCAATTTAAGTCTTGCCCGCCTTATACCTGCAGATGTACTTCTATTATTTAGGTTGTTGAATAAAGTTTGAAACTGAAAACGTGCTGAAATCTGCAATACATCTTTTATGTTTCCCACTTGATTTCTGTCCCGCTCAGGTGTTTTTGTACCCAGATAATCTTGCTGTCCATTAAGGGAGGTTGAGACGATCAGACCCATCAAGAGGAAGCAATATTTGGCTTTTTTTATGTCTGTCATTAAAACTGCAATGAAAGTTTTGGGTCGGTCAAATGGTAATGACCGCATATAGGGTTAATTTCTTTATCTGGAATAGCACGGCCCTTAATAAAATAGAGATTATCCAAAGGACGGATAATCTCTATTAGATGATTGATCTACTATAAACTAAACTTAACTGACTGAGCTTTGGTATTAGAAATTGAAACGGAGTCCAAGTCTACCCCAACTTCCATATCGTTGCCGTTCCCTAGGAGTGGCAATTGTATTGTACAATT
>JAUIBH010000182.1 GCA_030427985.1 Bacteroidia bacterium
ACGCTGAAAGCACGCTGATGAAACAAATAAGGCAGTCACAATACTTTGTGACTGCCTTATTTTACTGGTGGTCCCACATGGGCTCGAACCATGGACCCCCTGATTATGAGTCAGGTGCTCTAACCAGCTGAGCTATAGGACCCGCAATTTTGCGGATGCAATATTAGTGTTTATTTTACTTTACCGCAAGGTTTTAACGCCGCTACTCCGCTTTTATTTCCTGACAGAGCTCTACCAACACCCCGTTTGTACCTTTGGGATGCAAGAAGGCGACCAGTTTGTTATCGGCCCCTTTTTTGGGGGTTTCATTTAAAACCACAAAACCTTCTTCGCTCAATCTGGCGATTTCAGCAACAATGTCATTCACCGCAAAAGCAATATGATGAATGCCCTCTCCTTTCTTTTCCAAAAACTTGGCAATGGGGCTTTCTGGGTTGGTGGCTTCCAGCAGTTCCACTTTATTTGGCCCCGATTTGAAAAAAGAGGTCTTTACCCCTTCCGAGACCACTTCTTCTGTTTTATAGTGTGGAACACCCAAAAGTTTGGCGAACAAACTATTCGATGCTTCCAAATCTTTTACTGCAATACCGATATGTTCAATTTTGTCCATGATTGCGTTCTTTGGGTTCAAAATAGTGTCCAATTTCCAAAATTATATCGTGTAAAGGTATCAAATCATGAGGTTAGTCAGTATTTCGCTTATTTTTGCAGTATGGAGGAAACGCAACGGCAAAAGAAAATAGCAGGAATCATTCAACAAGACTTGGCAGATATCCTGCAACGAGCTGCTACAGATGGCGGGTTGAAAGGAACCTTGATTTCCGTGACAAAGGTATCCGTAACGACGGACTTATCCATTGCCAAAGTGTACGTGAGCATTTTTCCCAATAAAAATGCCAAAGAATTGTTGGATGGCATTAAAGCCAATCAAGTGGCTATTAGATATGACTTGGCCCAGCGTACCAAGCATCAATTGCGTCGTGTGCCAGAGCTTAATTTTTACCTGGACGATTCTCTGGAGTATATAGACAATATTGAAAAATCACTCAAAGGCGAAGAAAATCCCATAGAAAACAGGGACTTGCTTGATAAACGAAAGAAATCCTGATTTTGAATTTCCCGCTGTATATCGCTAAACGTTATCTACGCTCAAAGAGCAACCAAAATGCGGTAAACATCATTAATTTCATCACTTTTTTGGTGATTGTCATTGGGTCCGCGGCCCTGTTTATTGTGCTTTCCGCCTTTGCAGGATTAAAAACCTTCAGCCTCTCTTTTTCCAATACCTTTGACCCCGATTTAAAAGCTTTACCCTCTACCGGAAAGTATTTTTCTATCACAAATGATGAAGAAAAAGAGCTAGAAACCGTTCAGGGCCTTGCCAATTATTCCAAAGAACTGGAGGAGCGGGCCTATCTCACCTTCAAGGAAAAAAGCTGCATCGCTTACATAAAGGGAATCGACGGAAATTACAGGGCAGTGACTGGTGTGGACAGCACCCTCTATTTTGGTAATTGGGGTGAAATGGAATACAATGGCGTCATGGGCATTGGCATTTATAATCAACTTGGTGTTCCCATTGACAATTACAGAAATCCCATGACGGTTTTGGTGCCAAAGCCTGGAAAAGGTTCCTTTTCACAGCAGGGACTTAATGCTCCCAAACCCTACAACCAACTATCGTTGGTGCTGAGCGGGGTTTATGCGGTTGAGGAAAATCTTGATAAAAAATATGTGTTTGCGCAACTCCCTTTAGTTCAGGAATTGTTGGAGCGAGACAGCACTGAGATTTCAGGCATTAATTTTAAATTGAATGGTGAAGCCGCTATTGATGAGGTAAAAAATTCCATCAAAACCATTTTAGGCGATAAGGTTTTTGTGCTGACCCGCCAAGAACAGAACAGTACCCTGCACCGCATGCTGAAAACCGAGAATTTGGCCACGTATCTCATTTTTACCTTGGTGTTGATTATCGCTCTTTTTAATGTAGTGGGAGCCATCATTATGATGATTTTGGACAAACAACAGAATTCAAAAACA
>JAUIBH010000101.1 GCA_030427985.1 Bacteroidia bacterium
GAGGTGATGTTGAAAGTTCGGGACTGGAGTTCGAGCTAAGTGCCAATATCATCTCAAAGCCCGATTTTTCTTGGACGCTAGGTGCAAATTTATCTACGGTGAACACAGAAATCACCAGTTTAGGAAACCTTGATGAATTGCCCAGACAGGTATATGGTGGACCTAGTGGTAGAGGTCCAGAGTTTAGAAACTATGTAGGTGGCGAAGTTGGTGAGATGTGGGGTTATGAAACATCGGGAGAAGTAGAATCCACTCATATCGCTGATCCAACCAGAAACATCGGGTTCGGAAGCTCAGAGTACTATGTTGTCGATCAAAATGGAGACGGTCAAATTGACCCAGAAGGTGATTATGTCAAGTTGGGATCAGCTAATCCTGATTTTTATTGGGGTCTGAACAGTAACATTAGGTTCAAAGCTTTCGACCTTGGCTTACAGTTCCAAGGATCGCAGGGCGCTGAAGTCTACAATCTTGATCCAATTTATTGGAAATCACAGTTTGGCGGCAGACTACGTGATAGTTTCGACGCAAATTCTGATGGTATTGCAGATGCCAGTGGCAGATTTTATGATCAAACAAGAAACGTGCATGGTGCATTGGTACAAGATGCATCCTATATAGCCTTGAGGAACTTGACCTTGGGGTACACATTGGATTCTGAATTGACAAGTAAGGTTGGGCTTAGCTCTGTGAGAGTATATTTGGCCGGTACCAACCTACTGTATATAATGGCCGATAACTATACCTCCTTTAATCCAGAAGGTGTGGAGACCACAAATACCGGATATGCCGGACCAACCACTTATGGTTATCAGGAAGGCGCAAGCCCAATTGTCAGAAGTTATACAATAGGCTTAAATATCAATTTCTAAATCAAAAAAAATGAAAAAAATATATTTCTTATTTGGATTGTTGCTTTTGCTTACAGCATGTGACAATGATTTGGACCAATTTCCACCAAAGCAGGTTGAGTCAAGCAGTCTGACAGATTTTGCAAGTGTTCTGAACGCGGCATACCACTATCAAACGGGAACACCGACCCCATTGGCGGTAATGGGTGACTTTAGGGCAGATAATATGCTGATGGATGAAGAGCCTTACCCAGCTTTTGACAGATTCAATGCTGATTTGGCAGGTGGTGATTTGGTAGAGCAATTTTTTCGCCCTTTTTATAGCAACCTATACAAGTCTATTTTAAGTGCGAACAATGTAATCGAAAACTCAACCGATGCAACGGAAATTGGGGAGGCTCAATTTTTAAGAGCCTTGTCCTACTTCAAACTTGTAATGGTTTTTGGTGATGTAACCGTAAACTTATCTCCCAGCCCGGATGTATCGGATACATCGATTTTGGTGAGGCAACCAGTTACCGAGATATACAATGATATAATCATACCCGATTTGCAGAATGCCATCTCGGCTTTGGATAATTCGCAACTGGAAAATGGGCGTGCCACTCGAATAGCGGCCCAGGGATTTCTCGGGAAGGTATATATGCATATGGGTGATTTTGCTGCTGCTGAAACGGTGTTGGGCAATGTACTCAATAGTGCCGCAGCCGCAGGAGTTGTGTTAGAATCTGACTTTGCGAATGTAGTGGCAGATGGAAATTCAGAGATTCTTTTTGCCACCCTCAGGTCAACTTCCATTCCTGATGTATATAGTCCGGCCACTGAGTTTCCTGGATGGTTCAGCGGAGGGGATACAAAATCACTTACACCACTAGATCCAGACCTGACTGCGGCATTCGATGCCAGTAGTGCAGCAGGAGGTGGTACAGACCTCAGAAAAGCGTTGACCATTGATGAAGGTTTGGGTATTGGCCTAAAATATCTTGGAGGTCTGGAACAGGACTTTATTGAATTGCGGTTATCAGATGTTGTTCTAATGTATGCCGAAGCATTGAATGAAAACGGTTCTCCTGCTGCAATAGTGCTACCCCTTTTAGATGATATCAGAACCAGGGCTGGATTAAACAGTTTGACAGGCACGGTTAGTTCACAGGCAGATGTTAGGCAAGCTATCTATGATGAAAGACGAGTGGAACTGGCATTGGAAGGGCATAGGTGGTTCGATTTGGTAAGAACCGGTACCGTGGATGCTGAAATGGGACAAACCATCAGTAGCGATTACCATATATTCCCAATTCCCAATTCTGAAATTCTCGCAAGTGATGGCGTGATTACCCAAAACCCAGGGTACTAAGGCTGGAAAAAGTTGAATTTGTTTTGGTTGGAAGTTTGTCAAGAACAGTCATTGTTTTTGAGTTAGTTAAGTAAAGAGCTACAGGTCAAAATATTGTCCTGTAGCACTTTTAACCGGTTAAAAAAATGTAAATGGTATATCTACTTTATTGGAGGATTTTTATAAATTTAACAAACCAATCTGGTTAACCAATTTAAAAGGTAAATAGTACTATGAGAATTGAGACCCTCACAAAGAGCGAAATCAGCGAAGTTCAAAAGGAAATCATTTCCAACCTAAAAGAGTATATAGAATATAAAAATCTTGAACCTGGAGATAAGTTGCCTTCGGAACGAATGCTTTCTGAAAAATTTGGTGTAAGCAGGGGCAACCTAAGGGAGGTAATCCAAAAGCTTGAGTTTTTCGGGATATTAAAATCCAGACCCCAGAGCGGAACCTTTATAGCCAACATTGGTAGAGTGGCCATGAGTGGAATGTTGGAGGATATTCTAAAGTTGGAAGACCCAGACTTTAAGTCCCTAGTTGAAACACGGATTCTGTTGGAACTTAAAACGGTACGCTTGGCTTCTTTAAGGAGAACGGATGAAGATTTAAATAAAATGAGACTGGCGTTGGATGCCTATAAGAAGAAAGTCATGAACGGACAGGATGCCGTGGAAGAAGATCTGTTGTTCCATTTGGCCATAGCGCAAGCAAGTAAGAATAGCACGATGAATACCTTCATGCTAATGATTACACCAGAGATCATCACAAATTTTGAAAAATACCATGTATGTGATGCCAGTCTATCGTTCAAGGGAATCCAGGAACATGAGGACATTTACGAGGCCATTAAGGAACAGGACCCACAAAAGGCCAAGGAGAAAATGAAGACACATTTCAGGGTCTTGTATCAATATTGTTATAACGTTAAAGATTAAATAGGGGTGGTAAAAGCAAAATTGCACGCTTTTGTTTTTACCGTTTTTGAAATAGTTGGAGGGGAGGAAAACTTAGCAGCACGGCAAGACTGTTCCTACTTATGGTAGGACTGCGTTCAGATTTAAGTTTCTAAAATCAGTATAAAAAGGATTGGTTTTTATCAATGACCATATCCCTTTCAGGAAACTTTTGTCCAAATTCCAAAAAACAAGTAAAGATGAAACTAAAAGGTTTACGTTGGTGGGTAATTGCATTGATTTGCATTGCAACGGTTATCAATTACATAGATAGAACGGCATTCGGTGTAATGTGGCCCGAAATGGGTAAAGATCTAGGTATGGACGAGGCGGATTATGCCGTCATGCTCAATGTTTTTATGATTACCTACGCACTGGGCAAGTTCTTGTCGGGAAAATTATACGATCAAATAGGAACCCGTCTCGGTTTTGTTTTTTCCATAGCACTATGGTCCACGGCCGCTATTTTACATGCTTTTGCCCGAGGGTTGGTATCGCTTTCAGTTGTACGTGCAATGTTGGGTCTGGGAGAGGCCGGTAATTGGCCAGGGGCCGTAAAGAGCAATGGGGAGTGGTTCCCGATAAAGGAACGAGCCATTGCCCAAGGCATATTCAATGCAGGGGCATCCTTGGGTAGTGTCATTGCGCCTGCCTTAATTGCTTTTTTATATGCACAATTTGGTTGGCGAACTACCTTTATCATCTTGGGACTGGTGGGTTTTGTTTGGATTTTCCCTTGGCTCTTTATCAACAAATCCAAGCCAAAAAAACATCCCTGGTTAACCGAAAAGGAACGGAATTTGATTCTTTCTGACCAGATTGCCCCGGTTGCAGGGACAACAAAGGAAGAAGGCTCTTCCTTAGGTAAAATCCTGAGTTATAAGGAATCTTGGGGCGTTTTGGTCTCCCGGTTTTTTATTGAGCCCATATGGTGGTTGTTTGTGGGATGGATGCCCCTGTACCTCAATTCTAAATTTGGTTTTAGTATTGAAGAAATTGGTGCCACCATTTGGATTTCCTATTTGGGGGGTATGGCTGGAAGTATCTTGGGAGGGTGGTTCTGTGGTAAGTTGATGGAAAGACATTCCGTCGATTACTCTAGAAAAATTTCTATACTGATTGGTGGGGTTCTCATTTTCATGGGTCTAATGGGCATCATTTTCTTTGTAAAAGGAGACAATCCCATGACCTTTATCTACATAGTGGCAGTAGTATTGTTCGGGTTTCAATTTGCCATTGGAAATATCCAGACACTTTCAAGCGACTTGCTAAAAGGGCCCTCTGTAGGAACCTTGGCAGGATTGGCAGGAACAGTTGCAGCCCTTTCCGTAATTATCATGAATTGGCTCATACCAAAAATCACAGCAGTTTCATATACCCCGGCATTTATAATAATCGCTGTATTGGCGCCATTGTCGGTATTGTCAATCTACATTCTAATAAGAAAAATTAAACCAGTCGAACTTGATTCGATAGCATAAACCAAATAAAACAAAGAATTATGTCAAAAGGAAAAGTAGCTGTAATAACAGGAGCAACAGGAGGTATCGGTTTTCAAGTCGCAAAAAGACTTGGTCAGGATGGATACACTATAATCTTGAATGGAATAGAAGATGAAGCCGGTGCACAGCGGGTAAAAGAACTCACAAAGGAAGGAATAACTGCAGAATACTATGGATTTGATGTTACTGACGAAAGCGCAGTCAATTCAAATATTAAAAAAATTGGAGAAAAATATGGGAAAATAGATGCGCTGATCAACAATGCAGGAGGTCTGGGAGGAAGATCAAGATTTGAAGAAATGACTACAGAGTTCTACAGGTTTGTAATGGCCTTGAATCTGGATTCGACATTTTTTGCTTCACGAGCCGCAATACCCTACCTCAAAAAAGGGGAGAATGCCTCCATTATCAACTATACGTCAATTGCTGGTTGGAACGCTGGTGGGCCTGGTACGGGAATCTACGGTACATCCAAAGCAGGGGTTCATGCCATCACAAGAGCGTTGGCAAAAGATTTGGCTGAATATGGGATTCGAGTTAATGCAGTATCCCCAGGAACCATTGACACCCCATTTCACACACAAATAAAATCCACTAAACCGGAAGTATTTGCTTCCTGGAAGAACAATATTCTCTTGGGAAGATTGGGTCAACCAGAAGATGTAGCTTCCGTTGTTTCTTTTTTGGTGAGTGATGATGCGGCCTTTCTTACTGCTGAAACCATTCAAGTTGGTGGAGGACAAGGTCTGGGAATTTAAAAAATCAAAATAAAAATAGATATGTTAAAAGGAAAAATAGCAGTTGTAACAGGAGGCTCTAGGGACATAGGACGGGCAATAGCCGTAAAACTAGCCAAAGAAGGGGCCAAAGTGGTTGTTAACTACTATAACTCCCAAGAAGGAGCAAATGAAACCGTGGCCGAAATTCAATCTTTTGGGCAAAAAGCAATTGCCGTAAAAGCCGATGTTTCCAAAATGGAAGAAATCAAATATCTAAAGGAGAAAACTGTTGAGGCCTTTGGTGAAAAGGTTGACATATTGGTTAACAATGCAGGTGGACTCTTTCAACGTAGAACACTTCAAGAGTTTGATGAAGATTTTTATGATTTGGTCATGGGAGTGAATTTTAAGTCTGCGGTATTTGTAACACAAACTTTTGAGCCTTTAATGGGCAAAGGAGCTTCAATTGTTAATCTTTCTTCCCAAGCGGCCAGGGATGGTGGAGGTGGAGGATCAACCTTATATGCTTCTTCAAAAGGGGCGGTGACCACATTTACCAGGGCTATGGCCAAAGAACTTGGACCAAAAGGCATTCGCGTTAATGCAATTTGCCCAGGTTTGATCGGTACCAAGTTCCATGATGATTTCACTAAAGGTGAAGTAAGGGCAAAGGTGGCTGCCAGCACGCCTTTACGAAGAGAGGGGAGTGCTGAGGAAGTGGCAGATTTGGTTGCTTACCTCGCATCTGGTGAATCTTCCTTCATCAACGGAAACAACATCGATATAAATGGAGGTCTTGCATTTAGCTAGGCCAGAATAATTTGAAACCAATACATTTAAAATGAAAAAAGTAGTAACGTTTGGCGAGATAATGCTTCGTTTGGCACCTCCCGGTTTTTTGAGATTTTCGCAGTCAAATTCCTTTGATGTCATATATGGCGGTGGAGAATCCAACGTAGCAGTGTCCTTGGCAAACTATGGCGTACCAGTGGATTTTGTGACCCGATTGCCAAAAAACGATATTGGGGAATGTGCATTGATGGAGATGCGTAAAAGAGGTGTGGGAACAGACAAGATTGTTTTCGGTGGAGACCGTCTGGGCATTTATTTTCTGGAAACTGGGGCTGTTAGCCGCGGAAGTAAAGTAGTTTATGACCGGGCCCATTCAGCCATGGCGGAAATAGAAAAAGGAATGGTCGATTGGAAATTTGTGTTTGAAGGTGTTGAGTGGTTCCACTGGACCGGTATTACTCCTGCAATTTCGCAAGGTGCGGCCGATGCATGTTTAGAAGCGGTTAAGGCAGCCAGTGATTTGGGCGTGACCATTTCTACCGATTTGAACTATAGGGCCAAACTCTGGAAATATTGTGATGATGCCAAGCGCGAGGAGATTATGTCTGAGCTTACATCCTATTGCGATATAGTTTTGGGGAATGAAGAAGATGCAGAAAAACACTTTGGCATAAAACCAGAAGGGTTGGACATTACCACCCAAGGGGAACATGTTAAGGCGGAAGCCTTTCTTTCGGTTTGTGAGCAGATGATGAAGCGGTTCCCTAGGGCCAAAAAAGTAATTACCACATTGAGGGGTTCCTTGTCCGCATCACATAATACATGGGCCGGAGTATTATACGATGGAAAGACCATGTACAAATCACCTGAATACCAAATAACGCACATTGTGGATCGCGTAGGCGGGGGAGATTCTTTCATGGGAGGTTTGATTTATGGATTACTGAATTATCCGGAACATGACCAAAATGCGCTGGACTTTGCAGTGGCCGCCTCTTGTCTGAAGCATACCATAAAAGGGGACGAGAACTTGGCCACTGTTTTTGAAGTGGAGAAATTAATGGGAGGTGATGCCTCTGGCAGGGTAGCTAGATAGATTTATTATGGCACAGTATTCAAGAATTGAAGTAGTGAATGCAATGAGGATCACCGGAATGGTCCCTCTTTTTTATCATCCCAACACAGATTTGGGCAAGCAGGTGCTCAAGGCCTGTTACGATGGTGGTGCAAGACTCATGGAATTCACGGCCAGGGGTGATTTTGCCTTTGAGGTTTTCTCCGAACTGAACAAGTATGCGATCAAGGAATTACCTGGTATGATTATGGGCGTGGGTTCCATAACGGATGCAGCGGCCGCATCGCTGTTCATGCAAATGGGCGCCAATTTTATTGTGACCCCTTCCCTTCGGGAAGATATTGCAACCGTATGTAATAGGAGAAAAGTACTTTGGTCACCAGGCTGTGGTTCGTTGACCGAGATCAACAGGGCAGAGGAATTGGGTTGTGAGATAATCAAACTTTTTCCTGGCTCAACCTATGGTCCAGGATTTGTAAAAGCTGTAAAAGGCCCTCAACCCTGGACAAGTATCATGCCCACAGGAGGGGTCAGCACAGAAGAAAGCAATCTAAAAGTATGGTTTGATGCCGGTGTTACCTGCGTGGGCATGGGATCAAAGTTGATTAGCAAGGATATTCTGGTAAATGAAGACTTTGAAGGATTGGAAAATTTGGTGAGAAATACAATGGGTACTATAATAAAGATAAGAAACTGATTCCGTGGAAAATCCGCAACCCACAAAAATGTCGCTCCTAAAAAAGCTGCTAGCGTTGGTGCTGGCATTTGGCCCTGGTATTTTTGCCATTGGCTACACTATTGGTACAGGAAGTGTCACTTCAATGATTGTCGCCGGAAGCACGTACGGCATGCAAATGCTATGGGTACTCTTATTGAGTTGTTTCTTTTCCGGAATCCTAATATTTGTTTATGGCAATTACACATTGATTACTGGAGAAACAGCCTTGTTTGCCTTTAAGAAGCATTTAAAATGGGGTAAGCTCATGGCTATTCTGATCATTATCGGAATTGCATTTGGGCAATGGAACTCGCTAATGGGGATTATGGGGATTTCCTCCAATATCATCTATGAGATATTTGCCATCTATTTTCCTCAGATTGCGCAGTATAAGTATGCAACGGTGATAGCCATTGCCGTAGTGGTGACAGTTATTTTTTATACACTGCTTCTGATTGGAAAGTACACTTTTTTTGAAAAGATACTGGTCATTTTTGTTACCATAATGGGACTTTCGTTCCTAATCTCTCTTTTTTTGGTGTACCCTTTGCCCTCTGACGTTCTTAAAGGACTTATCCCAAGTATTCCCGAAGTTCAAGGGGGTAAAATGTTGGTGGCCGCTTTTGTGGGAACAACCATGGCCGCAGCTACCTTTTTATCACGCCCACTTTTTGTAAAGGGTAAAGGTTGGACCATAAAAAACCTGAAAGAACAAAAAAAGGATGCCATTGTTGCCGCAATCTTGGTCTTTGTAATAAGTGCCGCTATCATGGCAGTGGCCACTGGCGCACTATTTTATGAGGGAAAACCGGTGACCCAAGTTTTGGATATGGTGAATACCTTAGAGCCGGTAGCGGGTAAATTTGCCTTGACCCTATTCTTCTTTGGAACTTTGAGTGCCGGACTTTCTTCTATTTTTCCCATCCTACTTATAGTTCCCATATTAATAGCAGACTACCAATCCGGTGAGTTGGATACCAGTTCCAAACAATTTAAGCGAATAACTGCCTTTGCATGCCTATTTGCTTTGATTGTACCCATATTTGGGACAAATCCTGTTGAAATGCAAATTGTATCCCAAGTTTTTAATGTCTTTGTATTGCCTTTGGTTATTATTGGGATTATTCTACTGATTAATAATAAAGAGCTATTGCAGGGTCACAAAACTGACATATGGATCAATTTAAGCTTGGTAGCTGCCCTGTTCTTTTCTTTGGTAATTTCATATAATGGAATTACAGCTCTAATGGATAAATTGGCCTGAGGAGATTTAACTCATGTGAATTTAGGGGCCAGTTTTTTTCAATGCAAGTTATGAATCCTTAATTAGGCGTTTTGTCCACTTATGTTTTGGCATAAATTGATTTGAAGAGTTTTTGAGCCCTAATGATCTTAATCCCTTCAAGTAAAAATACGTAATAAGCATGGAGTGTTAACCATCTCCAAAAGCGAAACCGTTCGGAACTTACTGCCATGTTCAATTTTATTTGTCACTAATTGGACAGCTTTCTTTTGAATCCACTACATTTATAATTAGAAAATCAATTTTTCACACGAAGATGTCCTATAGGATGTCCTAATCAGGAAAATAAAATATAAACATCTGGTTTATATGGGGTTAAGAAACAGGGTTCAGAATCTGTGCAGGATGCAAATCCGAAGAATCGCAACAAAGATTGTTTCAAGTATTTTCCCATTTTTTCAAAGAGGCTCAGGTGAGAATAGAAGACGACTTGGGAATGGCAGTGAAATGTGCCAAGGGTGAGCCCAGCGTGGTATGTATTTTAGGTACGGGGGCCAATAGTTGTTTCTTTGATGGTATCAAGATTCATAAACGGTTACCCGATTGGGGTTATCAGGTTATGGATTTAGGTAGCGGCAATTATTTTGGTAGAGAAGTATTACGTAGTTATGCATACGGCTATATGCCCCGTGATTTGCTGAAAAAGTTTGAGGACAGCTATAACCTGAACAACAAAGACATACTTCATAAACTGTATCACGGAGAGAACCCAAGCTCCTATCTGGCCAACTTTGCCAAGTTTGTGATAGAGAATCGCGACCACTCTTTCCTACGGTCCATGATCCGGGATGGGGTGGAAAAGGTCTTTGAACATGTGTTGGGACCTTACTGTAACCCTCCCTTTTCTCGGACTATTGGTTAGACGACTTTTATTTGCTCTTCCAAGCAAGCTTGCTTGGAAGAGAATTCCTTTTCATAACGTTCCGGGGTGATTCCACCCAAGGCCTCGTG
>JAUIBH010000183.1 GCA_030427985.1 Bacteroidia bacterium
GATTATAACGGACTCGGTATATGGATGCGCTGGGCAGCGCTGTTTGGCTGCTTCTGTAATCATACCTACTGGAGACGACAAGGGAATGTTCAAAGAAGCACTGGTCGAAGCGTCAAAATTAAGAAGCACAGGGTATGGTATGGACAAAGGAACCGAAATGGGCCCGGTAATAACACCAGAAAGCAAGAATCGCATTGAAGGTTTAATTCAGAAAGGCGTAGATGAAGGGGCAAACCTACTATTGGACGGACGGAATGCCACCATATCGGGCTACGAAAAAGGAAATTTCGTAAAACCCACCATCCTGGAAGGTCTACCGTTGAACGGCGAGCTGATGGGCACCGAAATCTTTGGACCGGTAATGAGTCTTGTCAATTTTAAAAAACTAGAGGAAACCATTGATTTTATCAATAAGGGGAAGTATGGCAATATGGCCTGTATTTTTACGCGCGACGGCCTTGCGGCAAGAACCTTCAGAAATCAGGTCTTGGCAGGAAATGTGGGGATAAACATTGGGGTGGCAGCCCCTGTCGCCCAGTTTCCCTTCTCCGGTTGGAAAGATTCTTTTTTCGGTGATTTGCACGGACAGGGAAGACATGCCATAGAATTCTTTACACAGACCAAGGTTGTCATTGAACGTTGGCCAAGAAATTGGTCCAGAAAGTTCTAAAAACGAATACGATGAAAAAAATCAATATAGGAATTGTTGGAGTGGGAAGAATGGGTAGCATCCATTTGGAAAACTTGGTCACAAAATTTACAAACGCCCGGGTATTGGCCATATCGGACACCAGTCCAAATGTCGAAGCTTTGGCTGAAAAGTATCAAGTTGCCAAGGTCTATTCCCAATTCGAATCGATGATCAAGGATTCTGAAATTGATGCAGTGGTCATCTGTTCTCCAACGGATTTACATGCCACACATATCATAAAGGCGGCCAAGGCAGGAAAACATATCTTTTGTGAAAAACCCATGGACCTCTCCTTGGAAACCGTAAAGGAGGTTTTGGAAATAGTCAAGATTGCCGGGGTTAAATTATTTATTGCATTTAACAGACGGTACGATCCCAATTTTCAAAGAGTGGAAAAAATGGTGAAGGGGGGTAAAATAGGTGATCCACAAATCATTAAAATTACCAGTAGAGACCCAGGCCCCCCACCCCTGCCCTACATCAAGGTTTCCGGAGGTCTGTTTTTGGACATGGCCATTCATGATTTTGATATGGCCCGGTTCATCAGTGGCAAAGAGGTTGTCGAGGTGTTTTCCAAAGGAACGGTATTTATAGATAAAGGAATTGGGGATGCAGGCGATATAGATACTGCTGCCACCATTTTGACCATGGAGGACAATTCGATGGTTATTATAGACAATAGTAGAAAGGCTTCCTATGGATATGACCAGCGTATTGAGGTTTTTGGCTCCAAGGGAATGTGCGGGTCTGAAAATATGTTACATGACAATCATTTTCATTGGGATGAAAACGGGATACACGGTGCACTTCCGATGGATTTTTTCATGGACCGTTACCTAAAATCCTACTATAATGAAATGGACAGTTTTTTAAATTGTCTTCTCAATAATACGGAACCCAAACCTTCGGGCATGGATGGTTTAATGTCGATTGCCATTGGACTTGCTGCCAAAACATCACTACAAGAAGGGAGAACCGTAAAATTATCGAAACTTCTCTAAGTCTGTAATTGCATTTTTAGCTTTTGTTGCCCTCTATTCATGGTTTAGGCTCAGGAAGGAAAACCTAAGTTCCAAAGATGGATATTTTTTAGGTGGACGTAGTTTGACAGGGGTGGTAATTGCGGGATCTATGTTGTTGACCAATATTTCCACGGAACACTTGATTGGAATGAATGGTTCCTCATATAAGAATGGATTCATCATTATAGCTTGGGAGGTCACTTCTGCCCTAGCACTTATTATAGCTGCTATGTACTTTGTCCCCAAATATTTAAAAATGGGGCTTACCACCATTCCTCAATTTCTTGAAGAAAGGTTTGATGGGG
>JAUIBH010000013.1 GCA_030427985.1 Bacteroidia bacterium
CGGTGCATGCCGGCACCGGCGTGTTATGAATGAAATTGTCAGCTGACAATTTTCACCTTCACCTCGGATTCGGCTGCAGGGGCCATTGCTTTCCCGGCCTCCCGGCGACCACAGTGGCGGGGATATCCCCAGCCAGAAGGCAAGGCCCCCATGCTCTCCATCCTGCGTAACCGGACCTACCGGCACCTGTTCCTGGCCCAGATTGTGGCGCTGACTGGCACCGGCCTGGCGACCGTGGCGCTTGGCCTTCTGGCCTATGATCTGGCCGGGGAACGCGCGGGGGTGGTGCTGGGCACGGCGCTGACGATCAAGATGGTGGCCTATGTCACAATTGCCCCCATCGCCGCCGCCTGGGCGGAGCAGCTGGACCGCCGCCGGATGCTGATCAGCCTCGACATGGTGCGGGTGGCAGTGGCGGTTTGCCTGCCGTTTGTCACCGAGGTCTGGCAGGTCTATCTGCTGATCTTTGTTCTGCAGTCTGCCTCAGCCGGGTTCACGCCCACCTTCCAGGCCTCGATCCCCGATGTGCTGACGGAGGAGAAGGACTATACCCAGGCGCTGTCGCTGTCACGGATGGCCTATGAACTGGAAAGCCTCATCAGTCCGATGCTGGCGGCGGCGCTCCTGGTGCTGGTCAGTTCCTCGACGCTGTTCTGGGGTACCGCGGCGGGGTTTGCGGCCTCAGCCTTGCTGCTCGTTTCAATCGTTCTGCCGTCGCCAGCGCCCAAGGCACCGCGGCCCATCTGGCAGCGCACCACCCGGGGCATCCGCAACTATCTGCGCACCCCGCGGCTGCGCGGGCTGCTGGCAATGAACTGGGTGGTCTCGGCAATGGCGGCGATGGTGCTGGTCAACACCGTGGTGCTGGTGCGCGCCGGGCTGGGGCAGGGGGAAAGCGCGGTGGCGCTGGCACTGGCCTGTTTCGGCGGCGGTTCGATGCTGTCGGCAATGCTGCTGCCGCGGCTGCTGGAGCGGCTGCCGGACCGGACCGGGTACCGGAATTTCAAAGTACCCACCCAGACCCAGAAAATAGGATAGAAAAGATAAAAGAAGCCATCGAAAAATATTCAGGTCGATAGATTTGACACGTTTATCGAGAAAAAAGAGGTATTGAATAGATTTCCTTACCTTTGATGTAACCCCAAATCCTACAACCGTTTCCTTATCCCATTTGTGCTATCCAAAAACGAGAACACATGGGAACACTAGTACATTTTAAGAACCTCTACGTAGAGGCATTTGACGATTGCAAACCAAGCTTTATTGTACTTTTTTTAAAAGGGTATTCCGTATTTTGTGGCATCATGTTGATGATGGCGTTATATGCGTTTTTATATAGAGCTTTTACTGGCTTTGAATTCTAAGCCTACCGTATACTCTTTTACAGAACACTACAAGTAAATGAGAAAAAAAAGCCCATCCTTTGGATGGGCTTTTTGCTTTGGATGAATAAACTCCCTTTATTTTTTCATAGCATCTTCCAAAACAGCCAACGCTTCTGTAGCATTGGACATTTCGGCATATTTTTTGGCAGTATAGCCTTGATCGGAACGTCTTTTAAAATTTGCTCCGTTTTCAATAAGTACTTTTAAAATTTCGGCTTGGTTGTAACGGGCCGCAAAATGCACTGGTGCCATCCCAAGAGATTTTTCATTGACATCCTCGCCCAAATCGATGAATTTTTTAACGGTTTCTACATCTCCCTGCATAATGGCTTTACAAAAAGCACTAGGTTCTACAGGTAATGCAGACACACTGCGGGTAATGTCTGTTGAAGGTTCATTGGCCGATACGCCAGTTGCAACTAGCATGCAAAATGCAGCTACTGTTAGGATTGTTTTTTTCATGATGAATTGTTTTTGTTTATAAATTAAACTGTCACAAAAATAGACTTCATCCAAGGGCAAATGTTACAGCATTAACAGTTAAATAACTAAATTTTAACAATGCTTCATCTAAAGTGCTTTATAATTATCAAATCCATAACTATAAAAACTCATGAAAAGCTAGGGCATCCAATCAGATCATTTTATTTTTGAAGTACAATTTTACACCATGAATAAAAAGACAATCCTAATGATTTTGGACGGCTGGGGAAAATCCCCGGACCCAAAAGTTTCTGCCATTGCACAGGCCAATACACCCTTTGTTGATTCGCTATACACCCAATACCCAAATGCCAATTTGCTAACCGATGGAATGAACGTTGGACTTCCAGAAGGTCAAATGGGAAACAGCGAGGTAGGCCACATGAATTTAGGTGCCGGTAGGATTGTTTATCAAGATTTGGCCAAAATCAATAAAGCGGTCAAAGAAGATACCCTAAAAGACGAAAAAGTGTTAAAAGATGCCTTTGAATATGCAAATGCCAATGGTAAGGCAGTGCATTTCTTGGGTCTGGTAAGTGATGGTGGGGTGCATAGCCATATCGATCACTTAAAAGCATTGATCAAAGCTGCAGATGATAGTGGGGTGGAAAAATCCTTTGTTCATGCCTTTACCGATGGACGTGATGTTGACCCCAAAAGCGGAAAAGGTTTCTTGATTGACCTTACCCATTTCTGTTCGGACAAAAACACCAAGTTGGCCACCGTAATTGGAAGATATTATGCCATGGACCGTGATAAGCGATGGGAACGCGTAAAATTGGCCTATGATGTCATGGTAAATGCCGAAGGGGAAAAAGTGCAGGACATTAGTAATGCCATGCAAAAAAGTTATGATGAAGGTGTTACCGATGAATTTATAAAGCCCTTGATTTTGACAGATGCCAATAATAAACCATTGGCCAAAATTGCAGAGGGTGACGTCATTATCTTCTTCAACTTTAGGACGGATCGTGGCCGTGAACTAACGCAGGCGTTGAGCCAAGAGGATTTCCATGAGCAGAATATGCACAAAATGGACCTCTACTACGTTACCATGACCAATTACGATGATTCGTTTAAAGGCATAAAAGTGGTCTATGACAAGGAGAATATCAAGGATACTTTGGGTGAAGTATTGGCCAAAAATGGCAAAAAGCAGATTCGCATTGCGGAGACCGAAAAATATCCACATGTTACCTTTTTCTTCAATGGAGGGCGGGAAGAACCTTTCGAGGGAGAGCAACGTATACTCTGTCCGTCACCAAAAGTAGCCACGTATGACCTTCAGCCCGAAATGAGTGCTTATGATATTCGAGATGCCATTATTCCCGAACTAAAAAAGGGTGAGGCCGATTTTGTATGTCTCAACTTTGCCAATCCAGACATGGTTGGCCATACCGGTGTCATGGAAGCGGCCATAAAAGCTTGTGAAACGGTGGATGAATGCGCCAAAGATGTTATTACGGCAGGTCTGGAAAATGGCTATTCCACCATCGTTATTGCAGATCACGGAAATTGCGATACCATGGTCAACCCAGATGGAAGTCCAAACACCGCCCATACCACCAATCCAGTTCCGCTGATTCTTGTGGATAAGGATATAAAAGAAATCAAAGGTGGCGTTTTGGGTGATATTGCCCCTACCATTCTAAAGATGATAGGCATCCCACAACCCGAACTAATGACCCAAAAACCATTGGTTTAAGGCAAAATTCGCCATAATCCATAGATTCAATTTATCTTTGCGGCTATGATTCACGTAAAGACAGCAGAGGAAATTGAATTGATGCGCGAAAGTGCCTTGGTCGTTTCCAAAACATTGGGCCTTTTGGCCAAGGAAATCAAGCCTGGGGCCATTCCCTTAAAATTGGATAAAATGGCCGAGGAATTCATTCGGGAACAAGGAGCTGAACCAGGGTTTTTGGGCATGTACGATTTTCCCAACACCCTAAACTGGAGTCCCAATGCGCAGGTGGTCCATGGCATTCCCAATAACGACCCTTTGAAAGAAGGTGATATTGTTTCTGTGGATTGTGGCGCCCTAAAAAATGGATTCTACGGAGATCATGCCTATACCTTTGAGGTTGGCCTAGTAGCTGAAGAAACCAAAAAATTACTCCAAGTCACCAAGGAATCCCTTTACATCGGAATTAGAGAGTTTAAAGAAGGAAACAGAGTTGGAGATGTAGGCTATGCTATCCAAAAATACACCGAAGACCATGGGTATGGCGTTGTTCGTGAATTGGTTGGGCATGGTTTGGGAAGAGAACTCCATGAGGATCCTCAAATGCCAAATTATGGCAAACGTGGACGAGGGAAAAAGTTTGTCAATGGTATGGTCGTGGCCATAGAGCCCATGATCAATATGGGAACCCGCCGAATCAAACAATTAAAAGACGGCTGGACCATTCTCACTGCAGATGGCAAACCTAGTGCCCATTTTGAACATGACGTAGCCTTGGTGGATGGAAAACCAGAACTGCTCTCAACCTATCAATACATTTATGATGCCTTGGGCATTACTAGTGATGAGGAGGATGAGTTCAGAAGCAAGAAATTGGTTTTGTAAAATACCTTATCTTGCTTGACACGAATTTTCCTAATTACTCGAATAAATGTCCCAAATCATTTATAAAAACGAGTCCTACTTCGTCATTGGTTTATGTATGGATATCCATAATGAGCTTGGCAAAGGATTCAGTGAAGCAGTTTACGCCGATGCTCTGGAGATTGAATTAAAATCCAATGGTGTTCCATTTCAAAAAGAAGTAAAATTCGATATCATCTACAAAGGAGAAAAATTAAAGCATCATTATTATGCTGATCATGTAGTAGATGATAAAATAATCTTAGAGCTTAAAGCAGTGGCAAATATCAATAACAGTCACGTTAAACAAACTTTGAACTACTTAGCAGCGTCAAAAATGAAATTGGGATTAATTGTAAATTTTGGAGAGGATAGTTTAGTTTACAAAAGAGTAATATTGCAATCCAATTCGTGAAAATTCGAGTAATTCGTGTCGAACATATTTAAGTATTTTCTCAATCTTATACCAAGACCTTTACTCATCAGGTTGAGTTATTGGGTACGTCCGCTGATTGCCTTCTCCCTAAAGGGAAACAAGTTCACGGATCCCATTGACGGCAAAAGTTTTAAAAAGTTTCTGCCCTACGGATATGAGAGTCCTCGGGAAAATGTGCTCTCCCCCTCTACGCTGTCTTTGGAAAGACACCGATTGCTATGGCTTTATCTTGTGAATGAAACGGATTTCTTCACCAAACACCAAAAGGTGCTTCATTTTGCCCCAGAACAAGCTTTCTACAAACGATTCAAAAAAATGGGGAATATTGAATACACTACTACTGATTTAAATTCTCCTTTGGCAGAAATAAAAGCGGATATTTGCAATTTACCCTTTCAGAATGATTCTTTTGACGTGATCCTCTGCAACCATGTGTTGGAGCATATTCCCAACGATACCAAGGCCATGCAAGAACTTTATCGGGTGATGAAACCCGGTGGTTGGGGCATCTTTCAAATTCCACAGGATTTGAAACGGGAAAAGACCTTTGAGGATGACTTCATCACCGACAAAAAGGAGCGCGCTCGAATTTTTGGTCAGTATGACCATGTGCGTATCTACGGAAGAGACTATTTTGATAAACTTCGCAGCATAGGCTTCACAGTTGAAGAAGTGGATTATACAAGTTCTCTTCCAAAGGAAGATGTTGAAAAATATCGATTGGCCAAAGGGGAAATCATCCCTCTTGTCTTTAAATAAAGTGTCAGTTCGAGCGCCCGCCTGCTGGACGGACAGGCAGTCGAGAACCCTTACATGCCAAAACCCTATTCTCGATACACTTCAGCCAAGGCTGAACCACTCGAATTGACGGCTCTTACATATTCAACTATTATTGTTTTACAAAAGTCTCGAAACCAGAAGTCATGAATTCTTTGGTATCTCCAGTTTCATCCAAGTAGATGATATACGCTTCCAATTCTTTATGGTTTTCCAAAACCTTCTTGGATTCCTTTAAATCCATCGCCATAAAGGTCGTAGCATAGGCATCGGCCACGGCGCAGGTATTGGCGACCACACTCGTTGCCAAAACATACGAATTTTGGGTATAGCCTGTCTTCGGGTTTATAGTATGAACGTATTTTTCTCCGGTTTCAGGGTCAACTCTGAATTTTCGGTAGTTTCCAGAAGAGGCCATGGCCTTATCTTCCAGAGAGACAATCAATTTTAATTGACGGCCCGTTTCCACTTGGGGGTCATCAATACCCACAGTCCATTGTTTTCCAGAAACAAGGTTGGTTCCTTTAGCGAGGACCTCCCCCCCTACTTCCACCAAATAATTCTTAATTCCCTTGGCATCCAACAAAGCTCCCAAACGGTCTATGGCGTAGCCTTTTGCCACCGCATTAAAGTCAAAACGGATGGCGGAATTTGCCTTGGTGATGGTATTATCACTATTAAGCTTCACTTTGTCCCATCCCACATAGTTCAATAAACTATCTATCTTAAGGCTATCGAGCTGAATCTGTTCTCCGGGACCAAATCCCCAAGCATTGGCCAAAACACCAATAGTAGGGTCAAAATAGCCGTTGGAAGCTTGATGTACTTGGGTTGAAATATCAAAAACTTCCTTGAACATGTCATCCACCACTACAGTGGAATCCCCCTCATTGATTTTGGAAATATCCGAAGTGGGCACATAGGTGGACATGGATTGGTTCATTACCTGAAAAACAGAATCAATTTCCTGTTGGTAGTCCAAGGGTTCATCAGAAATATAAATGATGGAGTACGAAGTGCCCAATGCCCCTCCACTATTCTGATTTTTGACATGTTCCTTAGGTGTGCAGCTCAAAAACAAACCGGCCAATGCAACTAACAATACTTTATCCTCCACAGTGCATTTTGATGAAAAATTCGTCATTTCGAGTGATTTTTTGAACCGAAGGTCAAAAA
Source organism: Bacteroidia bacterium (assembly GCA_030427985.1). Classification (GTDB taxonomy): domain Bacteria; phylum Bacteroidota; class Bacteroidia; order Flavobacteriales; family Flavobacteriaceae; genus Flagellimonas. The sequence continues at coordinate 6,845 of JAUIBH010000013.1, forward strand.
ATTGTATCGAGAAAAGAATTTTCATAAGCATAAACCTTGTTCTCGATACTTTTTCCTTCAGAAAAAACTCGAACTGACGGTTAACCCTGATAGTATCAAAATACACATCGGTTACTTTATCTTTCATCTATATTTCAATCAATCCTTGATAATCCACAATATATTCTTCATCCAAACACAATGGCAGCTCCTGGTTGGATGCATTGGAAAGTCCAACCCCAGCAAAATAGGTTTTGGCCTCAAACTTATCGGCATGGTCCTTCACCGTTTCCATTAATTCCTCATCATACTCCCTGGGATTTAGGGGAAACTCCACATTCCGAACCACAATAAAATGCAACACCTTTTCTTTAAGGCAAACATATTGCGGATTTTTTCTGAGCTTACTGTTGATGGCCATAAACTCAAAACCATCCGCTTCCAGCTCGTGGCCCACAATGTTCATGGCCAGATTATGAAGTTCCTGTTCTGTTAATTCTCTTCCCATATAGATAAAAAAACCGATGCGTTGGCATCGGTTGGTTTTATTATTAATTACCTCTCGACTTCGCTCGAGGTGACTTAAATAAGCATTTTCTATCCTCCAAAGTCATCAAACCTGATATTCTCATCTGGAATACCAAAATCCTCTCCCATTTTCTGAACGGCTTTGTTCATCAATGGTGGGCCACAGAAATATAACTCTATATCCTCTGGAGTTTCGTGGTGATTCAAATAATTATCGATAACACAGTTATGGATAAATCCAACAAAACCATCACCTTCTTCGTCGTTAATATCTTTTTTGACCTTCCAGTTGTCTTCTTCCAAAGGTTCTGAAAGTGCCATATAGAACTTAAAGTTAGGGAAATTTCGTTCCAATTCCTTGAAGTGCTCAATATAGAACAACTCTCGCTTGGAACGTCCTCCGTACCAGTACGTCACCTTTCTATCAGTCTTTAAGGTCTTGAAAAGGTGATATAGGTGTGAACGCATGGGTGCCATTCCGGCTCCACCACCAACATAAAGCATTTCGGCATCGGATTCGTTGATGAAGAATTCACCAAATGGTCCAGAAATGGTAACGGGGTCACCTTCCTTCAAACTAAAAATATACGATGAAGCAATCCCGGGATTCACATCCATCCAACCGTTTTTGGAACGGTCCCATGGTGGGGTGGCGATACGAACGTTCAACATAATCTCGCGTCCTTCAGCAGGATAGGAGGCCATGGAATAGGCACGTTCCACTGTTTCAGGATTCTTCATCACCAAAGGCCATAAGTTAAACTTGTCCCACTCGGCTTGGAATTTATCTGGAGTTTCATGCTCCTTCGGGTGGGCAGTAATGTCGATATCCGAATATTTTACTTCGCAAGGGGGGATCTCAATTTGAATGTAACCTCCTGCCTTGTAGTTCATATCCTCGGGAATCTCTACCACAAATTCCTTGATGAAAGAGGCCACATTATAGTTACGCACCACTTTAGCATCCCATTTTTTAATACCAAAAACCTCTTCTGGAATAGTGATTTCCATGTCCTGTTTTACCTTCACTTGGCAGGCCAAACGGGCACCTTCACTCAATTCTCTTTTTGAGAAATGTGGAGTTTCGGTAGGTAATGCCTCACCACCACCAGAAAGTACATGGCACTCACATTGGATGCAGGTTCCACCTCCACCGCATGCGGATGGCAAGAATATTTTTTGGTTACCCAATGTGGACAACAGGGAGCTTCCTGAACCTACCTCCACTTGCTTTTCACCATTAATGGTGATGGTCACTGGACCAGATGGAGACAGTTTTTCTTTGGTGAACAGCAAAAGGGCCACCAACAATAACAACAAAATAAGAAAAGCTACTACGGTAATTAAAATAGTACCTCCAGTACTTGCGGCTAATATCATCTTTATTTGTTTATAACTTCGTTATAGGAAACTGCTTTTTCTTTATCCTCAATCTCCTTTTTAATTTCTTTTTCCTCTTTGTTCTCAGCTTTAACCGTGGTGGTCTCTGTTCCTTCTGGTGGCTCATTGTCACCGGTCAACATTCCACCAAAGCTTTGGAACCCGATTCCCATCAAACCTGTGATGATGAAGGTAATACCCAAACCACGCAGTGGAGCAGGAACGTTGGAATAGCGAATTTTTTCACGGATGGCCGCAATCGCCAAAATGGCCAAGAACCAACCGATACCAGAACTAATTCCATAATTGAAGGCCAATCCAATATTTGGGATTTCACGGGTCTGCATAAACAAGGATCCACCCAAGATGGCACAGTTCACCGCAATCAATGGCAAAAAGATACCCAGAGAGTTATATAGAGCCGGGGAGAATTTCTCCACGACAATCTCTACCAATTGCACCATGGTTGCAATGGTTGCAATAAACAGGATGAAGGAAAGGAATCCCAAATCATAATCGGCATACTCTGGTCCCAACCAGGCCAATGCCCCATCTTTCAACAAATATTGATCCAACAACCAGTTCAAAGGAACGGTAACCCCCAAAACGAAGATTACAGCAGCTCCCAAACCTACGGCGGTGGATACTTTTTTGGATACGGCCAAATAGGAACACATTCCCAAAAAGACCGAAAACACCATATTGTCTATAAAAATCGACTTAAAAAATAATTCTAAATGCTCCATATCTTCCTAGTTTATGCTTCTTCTATCAATGCTCTGTTTCTGGAACGTTGTACCCAGATAATGATTCCCACAACAATCAAAGCGGCTGGGGGAATAATCATAAAGCCGTTGTTCTCATAACCCAAGGCATACAATCCCGTTTTGGCCACAGGGTCTCCCAATACTTTGATTCCGAAAAGGGTTCCTGAACCCAAAAGCTCCCTGAAAAATCCAACAATGACCAAAATAACTCCGTAACCCAGGGCATTTCCAATTCCATCCAAAAAGGATTTCCAAGGTCCATTACCCAGGGCAAAGGCCTCAAAGCGTCCCATGATGATACAGTTGGTAATGATCAATCCCACAAATACTGATAGCGTTTTGCTCAATTCATAGGCAAAGGCCTTCAATACCTGGTCTACAATAATCACCAGTGCGGCCACAACAACCAACTGAACAATAATTCTGATTTTTGCCGGGATGACATTACGCAACAGCGAAATGACCACGTTACCTACACCTAGCACGAACAATACTGAAATTGCCATTACTACGGATGCTTTTAGTTCCGCAGTAATTGCTAGGGCCGAACAGATTCCCAATACCTGAATGGTTATGGGGTTGTTGTCCGCCAAAGGATCTAATATCAGATTTGCATCTTTTTTTGATAGTAGCGCCATATTATTTTTTTCTAATAGTTTCTAAATAAGGTTTGTAAAGCTTAAGGGCATCTTTGATCATGGCTGTAATGCCATTTCCTGTGATGGTAGCCCCTGCCAACGCATCCACTTCGTTATCGTCCTTGTTTTCGTTCAATGGGTCGCCATTTCCCTTGGCCACGGCAATACCAGCATAACTGTTACCGTCCATAATGGACTCTCCCACAAAATCATCCATAAAGAAGCGTTGGTTAATGTTGGCTCCAAGCCCGGGTGTCTCTCCCTTATGATCAAAGAAAACGCCTTGCACCACCATGTTCTCATCCACGGACATAAAGCCCCAAATGGCATCCCACAATCCTTTTCCATAAAGTGGAATGATGTAGAATTCCTTGCCATCTTTTTCACCGATCAACAAAGGTAGTTCTGCATTACCACCACTTTTAATGGTGCTAAGCTGCTTTTTCATATCGATTAAGTAGGCATCTTCCTTTTCTTTAGCTTCGGCACCTTCTATAACCAACTGTTCCTTGATGTATTTTGAAAACTCACTTTCCACTTCAGAAGTAGGAATAAAACTTACGCTGCCTTCTCCTTCATTATCGTTCACCCCCATGGCATAGAGGATGTTCTGCTGCTTTTCAAATCGTTGGTTCTCATCAACCTTTGGCTTTAGTGCCGATGCCAAGAAGGCAAGTAGGGAACCTACAACGATTACCATCAAGACCGCGAAAACTACAGTGTAGCTATTTTTTTCTGTATTGATTGCCATAATTAAGCTGTTTCCGTTTTTAATGCATCAACCTCTTCATCCGAAGCTTTGGGATAAATGGTTGCTGTCTTCAATCGTTTCAATCTCTTTTTAATGTTGCCCTTTATCACGTAGTGATCAATGGTAGGTGCAAATACGTTCATCAATAGTATCGCCAAGAATACCCCTTCTGGATATCCTGGGTTGAACACACGAATCATGACGGACATGAATCCGATCAAGAATCCATAAATCCATTTTCCTTTATTGGTCTGGGAACCTGTTACGGGATCGGTGGCCATGAACACAATACCAAAGATGAGGCCACCCACCAACAAATGCTGCCAGTACGGGAAGCTCATTAAGGTGTAGAATTTACTGTATTCTGGCAACCAACCAGCATCTACAATACCATTAAAAATTAATCCCATGGCCAATGAGCCCAATACGGCACTCAACATGATGCGCCATGAGGCTATTTTGGAGAAAATCAAGAATAGACCTCCCAATATGATTAATAAAGTGGATGTTTCTCCCACAGAACCGGGAATAAAACCGTAGAACATATCGGCCAAGGAGTACCCTGTATCCGTGTTACCCTGGGCCAAATATCCCAGAACGGTTTCACCGGAAATAGCATCGGTGGAACCCGCTTGGGTGATTCCATCTTTTGCACCGTGCACCCAAACTTTGTCACCACTCATCCAAGTTGGATAAGCAAAGAATAAGAAAGCACGAATGGTAAGTGCTGGATTCAAGATGTTCATTCCAGTTCCCCCAAAAACTTCTTTACCGATTACAACACCAAAGACAACGGCCACGGCCAACATCCAAAGCGGTGTGTCCACAGGAACAATTAAAGGCACCAACATTCCGGTCACCAAATACCCTTCTTCCACTTCGTGACCCTTAATTACCGCGAACAAGAATTCGATGGCAAGACCTACTCCGTAGGAAACAATCACCAAAGGCAACACCGTAGTGATTCCCACCAAGAAGTTATCCCAGGTCAAAAAGTGCTCAAATAAGTCAAAATCCGCTGGAAAACCATTGATAGCGGAGTAATGTTGATATCCTGCATTGAACATTCCGAACAGCAAACAGGGCACTAAGGCCATGATCACCGTGTTCATGGTACGTTTTAAGTCATCCGCTCCCCGGATGTGCCCACCGGAATGTGTTGTTTCGTTGGGTGTATAGAGAAAAGTATGCAGTGCATTGAAGGCCGGGGCCATTTTCTTGCCTTGATACTTTAACTTCAGCTGATGTAATTTTTCTTTCATTCCCATATTATCCTAGTTCTTTTTGCAACAAATCCAATCCTTCCCTGATTATCTGCTGGTGCGGTTGTTTTGATATGCATATGAATTCTGTGAGTGAAAAGTCCTCTGGAGCCACTTCGTAAAGTCCCAATTGTTCCATGTCATCCAAGTCCCCTACCATACAGGCCTTCAATAATTGAAGCGGGTAGATGTCCATGGGAAATACCTGTTCATACTGACCTGTGACCACAAAAGCCCTGTGCTCACCATTGGTATTGGTATCCAAATTGTATTTTTTCTTGGGCTGCAGCCAAGAAAAGGTAAGTGCCCTAGTGGTTGAAATTTTATTAAAAATAGGTCTGTTCCATCCGAAGAAATCATAATCATCTCCTTCCGGAATGGCTGTAACCGTATTATTGTAATACCCTAAATGACCTTCGGTATTGGTCTTGGTTCCGGTAAGCACATCACCATTGATCAACCGATACCTATCTTCATTTACGCCACTGGCATATAGAAAAGTTGAAATTTCCGCTCCTATTTTAGTGGTGTAATATTGTGGGCTCTTTATGATTGAACCTGCCAATGCAACAACACGTTCTGCATTGAACTTTCCTGTCATCAACAATTCACCTATCAACACCATATCTTGGGGTGAAATGGTCCAAACCGTCTCCCCTTTATTGATAGGATCAATTTTATTGATTTGGGTTCCTACCAACCCTGCTGGGTGAGGCCCCGATATTTTGTGCAATTCGATTCCTTCCACATCCACGAAAGGAGACCTTCCAGATTTTCCAACTGTGACATGAATCTTACCAGGGGTCAATTTGCGCAACGCCATTACAGCTGCTTGCAGCTCCTGCTCTTTATCCCTCAACACATAATCTGCATTGGCCGCCAAAGGCGCTGTGGTATATGCTGACACAAATATGGCCTTTGGAGTCACATCTGGATCGGCAATAACATCGTAGGGACGTTGCTTAATGAAAGGCCAACCTCCGTTCTGCAACAAGAACGTCTTAATGGTCCCAGCATCTGCCGTATCAAGGTCAGGAACCTTGCTTTGGGTGTACTTTTGGGTTTTGTCAGCAAGAATCTTGAGCGTCAAGATCTTTCTTCTAGCCCCACGAACAATTTCCACCAACTCTCCACTTACTGGAGACACAAAGTGCATTTCTTCGTTGTTCTTGTTATAAAAAAGTGGTTCTCCCGCTTTTACCTCTTCCCCTTGCTTTATGAGCATTTTGGGGGTGATTCCGTGAAAATCATCTAGGTTTAGGGCATACACGTTACTTAAAACGGCTTTGGAAGTAGTCTGTTCTGCTGCCCCGATGAGGTTGATATCCAACCCCTTTCTAATCCGGATGTCTTTAGACATATTGTTGTAGACCTTTTGTTATCAAAATCGGTGGCAAATTTAGCACTAAAAGGGATGTTTTCATAATAATTAACCATAAAAATGGGATTACATCGAGCTAAATTCCCAAGGCATACTTTTTGTTTACCTTTACTCAAAAAATAAGGCTTTAATGCGCTTTTTGATCAAACAAATATTTCTTTGCTTCTTTGTTACGGGCATTTTTGCCCAGGTACAGGAAGAGGTTAATCCCCCGGAAAACATAAAGACCATCATCTTTAGAGGACCCACGGAAGACCAATTTCCAGTAATCCAGTTGGGCGAATCCATGACCCTCGAATTTGATGACTTAACCGCAAGAGAACAGGATTACTATTATAAGATTATCCATTGCGATTACGACTGGACCCCTTCCCAACTCCTAAAATCCCAATATTTGGTAGGTAATGACAACCAGCGCATCATTGATTACGAGAACAGTTACACCACCCTCCAGCCCTATTCCAACTACAGGTTGACCATTCCCAATGAAAATGTTCAGTTGAAGGTCAGCGGAAACTATGTGCTGGAAATCTATAACAGCTATGGAGACCTTCAATTTTCCCGAAGGTTTGTGGTTTACCGCGATGCCGTTGCTGTGGGTGGTACGGTAAAACGTTCACGCGATTTTAATTTTCTGAACGAAAAACAGGTGGTACAATTTAGTATTAATACGGCCGGATTTCCAGTGGTCAACCCAAAAAACGAAGTCAAGGTCGCCATTTTGCAGAACCATGTTTGGCCCACAGCCTTATACAACATTAAACCACAGTTTACCATTGGATCGGAACTGGTCTATAAATATGACCAAGAGACCAGTTTTTTTGGCGGTAATGAATTTTTGAATTTCGATACAAAAGACCTAAGGTCTCCTACATTTGCCATTTCACGCATAGAATTTAGGGATGTTTACAACCACTATTTATTTACCAATGAATTTCGGTACGATAGGCCTTATACCTATTTCCCGGATATCAATGGGGATTTTGTAGTGCGGACTTTGCAAGGCGAGGATGTTTCCCGTGAAGCGGAATACACCAAGGTACACTTTAGTCTTCCCTACACCAATGAAATAGGATTGGACAATGTCTATGTGGTGGGTAAGTTCAACAATTATGGCCTTTCCGAAGAAAATAGAATGACATTCAATGAAGACACCGGAAAGTTTGAAGTCACTCTTATGATGAAACAAGGCTTCTACAATTATAAATACGTTGTAGAACGGGCCAATGGTACTTTGGAACCCAATTACGTGAGCGGTAATTTTCATTTTACTGAAAACAACTATCTTATTTTAGTGTATTATCGGAATTTTGGCGACTTACACGATAGTATAATAGGTATAGGCTCTGTAAATTCCGCAACTATCAGCAATTAATTATCTTAGCTCCAAATCCTAAAGGATCATGGGGAAAAAGGACAGCTTGGTCAGTAAGGGCCGCTATGAGCTTAGGTATAGGAGCGACCAGTGTTTAAACTGTGGGCACCCTTTGGATGTCAGTGACAAATATTGCCCCAACTGTTCACAGGCCAATAGCACCAAAAAATTAACTTTGAAGGACTTTTTGGATGAATTTTTCTCCGGCCTCATCAACTACGACTCCAAACTGCTAAAGACCTTAACTGCCCTATTGGCCAAGCCCGGCACCATTACCAAAGATTACATCAACGGCAAACGGGTAACCTATACCAATCCGTTTCGTTTTTTGCTGAGCTTGGCGTTCCTATACTTTCTGATGTTTACTTTCAACAATAATTTTGACAATTTGGATAGGGCCGCTTCTAAGTTCGATGGCAGAATTTCAGCAGGAGTACCTGTGGCATACAATGTAAAGTCAGGCGCCTTTTCTACAGATAGCACCGAACTAAAAAAACAAACAGCCAATGTACTGGCACAATTGGACTCGACTGATCCCGGCACAAAGGATATAAAGGATGGCGTTGACATTTTGGATTCGCTAATGGTTGCGGTAAATCTCAAAAAAGTCAATCGGGACTCCCTTATGGCCGCAGACCCTGCTGGCTATTTTAAAAGTGTGGAAGAGGACAAATCGGGCGATGGTACTTTTTCTACCAAAATGGAATTCTTTGGACGAATGATCCAATTGGACACCTTGTACAGTTTTCAACAGGCGCAGGAGAAATACAATATCAAGAGCTCATTTTCAAATAAAATGGCCTTTCAGGTTTCCAATAGTTTTTTAAAGATAGTTGATCACCCCAGTCGTTTCATAAATTCAACTATTTCCAAGATGCCGTTTGTCATCTTTCTCTTTCTGCCCGTGTTCGCCGTGTTCATTTGGCTGGTGTACATCAGAAAAAAATACACCTACACCGATCATCTCATTTTTAGCTTTCACAACCAATCGTTATTATTTATCTTGCTCATCCTTAGCTTGATAATAGATGCTATTTTTGATGTAACGAGTGCAGCCATATTCATCATAATTTTTAGTGTGTACCTGTACTTGGCGATGAAGAAGTTTTATGGGCAAGGAACATTTAAAACCATTGTTAAATATCTCTTTCTAAACACTATATTTACCTTTTTGGCAGTATTTGCGGTAATTATGTTGTTAACAGGAAGTGTTTTTACCTACTAGTCTATGTTCACTCAAGTCACAAAAGGAATCAAAGTATCGGTGCAAACCACGTTTGAAGGCACTTTTTTCAAAAACTACAAAATGCACTATGCCTTTGGATATACCATTACCATAGAAAACTTAAGCAAAGATGTTGTTCAGCTTACAGCTAGGCATTGGGATGTTTTTGACGCGCTCAAAGACATTGAAACCATTGATGGTGAAGGTGTAATTGGCCGAAAGCCAGTCATTAAACCTGGAAAATCCCACACCTATAGCTCTGGTTGTCTGTTAGCTTCTCCAATCGGAGCCATGCATGGTTACTACCACATGGTGAACTTGGCCACTGCCCAAGAATTTGAAGTGGAGATTCCAGCCTTCAAATTTGCCGCTCCTTTTGCTATAAACTGACCCATAACATTTTCTGTTCGCCCTTTGTTTGCTTACCTTTGGCAGAATGAATTGTTAACATTAAAAATTAAGCATTTTTATGGGAAAAGGGTTTTTTCAAGTTCCGAGTGCGCATAACGAACCGGTAAAAAGTTATGCCCCCGGCACACCAGAACGTGAAGAAGTACTGGAACAGTACAACGCCTATTACAACGGAAACGTTGAGGTACCACTTTACATCGGTTCCAAGGAAATTAAAACAGGAAACACCAAACCATTGTCGCCCCCACACGAACACCAACATGTGGTGGGACAGTATCAATTGGCCGAAAAACAACATGTAGAAGCGGCAATTTCAAGTTGTTTAGAAGCCAGGGAGGCTTGGGCCAATTTAACCTGGGAACAGCGTGCAGCTGTCTTTTTGAAGGCTGCAGACCTCATCGCAGGTCCGTATAGGGCAAAAATAAACGCAGCCACCATGATGGCGCAATCCAAGACGATCCATCAGGCTGAAATTGATTCTGCTTGTGAACTTATCGATTTTTTAAGGTTCAATGTGGAATACATGTCGCAGATCTATGCCGAACAACCAGAATCCTCTGAAGGAATCTGGAACCGTGTGGAATACAGACCACTGGAAGGTTTTACGTATGCCATAACACCGTTCAACTTTACGGCCATTGCCGGAAACCTGCCATCTTGTATGGCCCTAATGGGCAATGTTGTCATTTGGAAACCTAGTGACAGCCAAGTATACTCCGCGAAAGTAATCATGGATGTCTTCAAAGAAGCTGGGGTACCCGATGGTGTCATCAATATGGTTACCGGTGATCCTGCAATGATTTCAGATGTGATTCTCTCCAGTCCGGATTTTTCTGGATTGCACTTTACAGGTTCCACCTTTGTGTTCAAAGAACTTTGGAAACAAATTGGAAACAATATCCATAATTACAAGACCTATCCAAGGATTGTTGGGGAAACAGGAGGTAAGGATTTTATCATTGCCCACCCCACTGCAAAACCCAAACAAGTGGCCACGGCCATTGTTCGAGGTGCTTTTGAGCTTCAAGGGCAAAAATGTAGTGCGGCTTCGCGAGTATATTTACCAAAATCCACAGCCAACGAAATTTTGGATTTTGTAAAAACTGATTTGGCATCGTTCAACAAGCCTGGTTCACCTGCAGATATGAGCAACTTTATCACAGCAGTGATCCATGAAGGTTCTTTTGACAAATTGGCCAAATACATCGATCAAGCTAAAGCCGATGACAATGCGGAAATTATAGCAGGTGGTGGATACGATAAATCCGTTGGGTATTTTATTGAGCCCACAGTGATTTTGACCACCGATCCAAAATACACTACCATGTGCACGGAACTTTTCGGTCCCGTGGTCACCATATATATTTATGAGGACAAGGATTGGGCCGATACCTTGAAATTGGTGGATGGCACTTCGGAATATGGATTAACAGGAGCTGTTTTATCCGCAGACCGTTACGCCATTGATGAAGCTGCCAAAGCATTGCAAAACTGCGCCGGTAACTTCTACATCAATGACAAACCCACTGGGGCCGTTGTAGGTCAGCAGCCTTTTGGGGGTGCAAGAGCATCAGGAACCAACGATAAGGCAGGTTCCGCCCAAAATCTTCTGCGCTGGGTTTCTCCACGATTGATCAAGGAGACCTTTGTAACACCAGAGGATTATCGCTATCCTTTCTTGGGATAGGTTCAAAGTAATATAATTTGATAGCCGTTATTTCCATTTTTGAGGAGATAACGGCTATTTTTATACGACAAGTTCAGTATTTGTATGCCCAAGGAACCTTCAAATAGAATCTTCTTTTTAGTACCACCACAAGTCCAACTGCTGGATCTTACCGGTCCAGCCCATTTATTTTATGAAGCCAAGGAATATGGTGCCAAAATAGAAACAATTTATTTGAGTCTTGACGATGCCATTGAGCAACAATCCGGAGCTGGCATTGCATTGGGAAATTTAACCCCGTTCCACAAGCATGTTCTGGGTCCAGATGATTTACTTTTTGTTCCTGGCATGGATGTTCAAATCTTGTTCGCAGATACCATCTCCAAAACGTTCCATTCGCTTTTTGAATGGGTACGGGAACAATATCAGCATGGTGCCAAAATCTGTTCGGTATGCACAGGAGCCTATTTGTTGGGATACGCGGGGCTTTTGAATGGAAAAGCATGTACAACCCATTGGAAATACATGGACCATTTTCAATCCAAATTCCCCAAGGCCAAAGTATTATCGGACCGATTGATCATCAAGGATGGTAATCTCTATTCCAGTGCCGGGGTTTCATCAGGAATAGATTTGTCCCTTTTTATTATCGAAGAACTTTTTGGGCCTGTTTTTGCATCCAAAATAGCTAAAGAGGTGGTGATTTTTCTCCGTAGGACCGAAAATGACCCCCAACTCAGTGTTTTCCTGCAATATAGAAACCACATCGACATTCAAATTCACCAAGTTCAGGATACCTTAGCGCAAAACCTCAGCACCAAAATCACTATTGATGAACTTGCCGAAAATGTCTATATGAGTCCCCGTAACCTTACGCGTTTGTTCAAAAAAACAACTGGGATCACTATTGGGGAATATGTAGAGAAACTTCGAGTGGAACGCGCCGTTCAACTGCTCACCTCTGGCTTAAAAGTAAGTGCAGCAGCAACAGCCTGTGGACTACAAAGTCCAAATCAGTTGCGATCACTTCTGAAAAAAAATACCACTTCCCTCCCATCGGATTGGCACGAATAATTGTCCCAATACTGCGGATGATTGTCCTTTGACCCCAATATACTTCGGTATACTTTTGACGAAAATCATCAAAAAATGAACAAGTCAATTTTTCTTTTAGCTACCTGCTTGGTCACTTTGTGTACCATGGCCCAAAACAACATATCTATGGAAACTACCTACATTTGCCCACCCTGTGGGGCTACTTGCGATGAAGTCGAACACAATTCACCCGGCGTGTGTTCGCATTGCAATATGATTCTCATCAAAAAAAGCGATTCAAAAACCATAGCCTTTTATCTACAAGATGGGGTTGAAGTATTGGATTTTGCCGGACCGATGGAGGTTTTTGCCTATGCAGGCTACAAAGTCTTCACAGTTTCCGCCGACCAAAAGCCCATAAAATCGCAAGGAATTCTTACCGTAACCCCAGATTATAGTGTAGATAATGCCCCTGATGCCGATATTTTGGCCTTCTTTGGAGGGAATTCGGGAGCAGCTTCCCAAAATCCGAAGGTAATTGAGTGGGTACAACGCCAAAAGAAGGTACAATATCATTTTTCGGTCTGTACGGGGGCCTTTGTCTTGGCCGAAGCTGGAATTTTGAACGGAAAAACGGCAACGACTTTCCATAATGCCCTTGACGATCTGGAGAACAACTACCCAAAAATTGACGTGCGAAAAAATGTCCGCTTTGTGGACAATGGCAACGTCATAACAACTGCAGGAATATCAGCAGGAATAGATGGCGCCCTGCATTTGGTGGCCAAGCTTCAAGGCTTGAATGCGGCCAAACGCACGGCCTATTATATGGAATACGATAATTGGAAGCTGGGTGATGGATTGATTCTTTCTGAGGACAATCCGTATTCCAAAAAGAAATCCACAGCATTTTTCAAAGGTTTTGAAGGCACTTATGAATATGAGAATAATTCGGAATTAAAGCTGGTCTTTAATGAGCATGAGGGAAATCTTACGGCAAACCTCAATGGTGTTTCTTATCCGGTATACCATGAAAATGGGGATATTTTTTCTGATGTGGGAAGCGAGCCTATTTTATTTCAAAGAAATGAAGCTGACGAGGTTATTGGTTATAGACTTCGTGAGGATGGGAAACTCTTTCAAAGATTATGATATCAAGAAATTATATTTTCTCAATTTTTGGTTTCTTTTGGTTTCTATCATGCATTCATGGTCAAAACAAAACCTATCGATGCCCACCTTGTGCCTCGGATTGCCATGATAAAGTGTATCATGAACCTAGGGTATGTCCCGTGTGCAACATGGAACTCATTACGGACCCGCATAGCGAATATGAGGGGTATCAAAAAGAAGAGGTCCGCATTTTCAATGATTCCATTGTGCTTAATGCTGCTTATTATTCACCTATACATACCGAAGAGCTAAAAGCAGCTTTGATCATAGTACATGGTTCAGCACCTTCCACGTATGAAGATGTCAGTTTTTATACTCGATTGGGCACCCAGCTGGGAATGGCTGTATTGGCTTTTGACAAAAGAGGGGTTGGAAAATCTAGTGGAACTTACGAATATTTCAATGTTTCACGTAGTGAAGCCTGGTTCAATGTGCTGGCTTCGGATGTTTTGGCGTGTGTGGAATGGCTCAAGTCACGGCCAGAGCTCGAAAAGGCTAAATTAGGTCTATTAGGAGGAAGTCAAGCCGGTTGGATCATGCCCTTGGCAGCTTCAAAAAGTAATCATGTAGATTTCATCATTATAGGCGAGGGTGTTTCTGTTTCTGCTGGGGAAGAGCATTTCTTTAGTCAACTCACCGGAGATGGCAATGAAAATGGAATCTCAATTCAGGATGCCCACGAAAAACTAAAAAATTTTGATGGGAAACGAGGATTTGACCCCAGAAGTATTTTAGAAAAACTACAAACGAACACGCTTTGGTTTTTTGGCACCAATGATCCTGTAATTCCCGTAGATGCTTCAATAGATGAATTAAACCACCTCAACAAATCCAATTTTAAAGTAGTATTGCTTCCCAACGGGGACCACAATTTTGTCAACACCCAAACCAACAAGCGTTATGATCTTATCTCTTATATTAAACCTTGGTTAATACAAATTGGTGTTCTTGAGTAAATACAAACACACTTCTTTATTTTATTGATTTTTAATACTTTATGATTTTAAATTCACTCTAAAAACGAAGTTTATCATAGATAAAGCTCATTTTAAAGCAATCTTTATGTAAATTTAACGTTAATTAATTGTAAACTGAACGTAATATATTTACTTTTACACATTAAAACCCAATTACAATGAAAGAGCGAGTTAATGTTTGGGGGAAATTGACCAAGTGGTTAAATGACAAATGGCTGTACGCCAAAACGTATTCCAGAAAGTGCAGAGGGGTCTACTATAGGATGTTAAACACATAAATGTAGATCAACCCCGAAACTTCTGGGGCAAATAGACCACTTTTTTGGTCTCAAAGAAATCCTCCTGAAAATAGTCTTTTAAATCGAAGATCTGAACGGTTTTATAATCTTTCAACTCTTCGGTAAGGTCGCCGCCCTTTAGGTAAAAAATACCATTTTTACGTTCATGGGCGGGGTCCTTTTTTATTTTTCCCCGCGTCCAATGCACAAAAGTGGGCATAGCGGCAACGGCACGACTCACAATAAAATCAAACTGCCCATCTATATCCTCCACTCTGGAATGAATGGCGGTCACATTGTCTAATTTTAACCCATCCACCACCTGCTGAACCACTTTTATTTTTTTTCCGATGGCATCCACAAGCGTAAATTGCACCTCTGGAAATAGTATGGCCAACGGAATCCCGGGAAAACCACCACCGGTACCCACATCAAGGATTTGCGCCCCTTCATTGAACGACTGAATCTTTGCAATTCCCAACGAATGAAGCACATGCCTTAAGTAAAGCTCATCAATATCCTTTCTGGACACCACGTTAATTTTCTGGTTCCAATCTTGGTAGAAGGCCTCCAAATCCCGAAAATGCTGTTTTTGCACATCGGTGAGCGTTGTAAAATAATTGAAAATCAAATCGGCATTCATCTGCGGGTTGATATTTTTAGCAAAATTAATACTTTTGAGCATGTTAACACCGTTCTAACAACTAGGTGTGAATATAAAAGGTGCTTTTTGGCTACCTTTGTAAAAATTTTTTTTATGGATAAGAGTACCATCCGGTTTTCAAGAAAGGATTCTGCACAGTTTTTTAGAACCCTGAACAAAAGAGTAAATGAATACTTCAACGAAAATGAAATAAAGAAAACCGGGAACTGGAGACTTCACTTGAAAACCATAGTGATGTTTGCCATCTTTTTGACCCCCTATTTTCTGATTTTAACCCTTCACCTCCCCTTTTGGGCCTATCTATTGCTTTCCATTACCATGGGAGTAGGTATGGCCGGAGTAGGAATGAATGTGATGCATGATGGCAACCACGGAGCTTATTCCAACAAAAAGTGGGTGAACAAACTCATGGGCAGCAGTATCTATATTTTGGCCGGAAACGTATACAACTGGCAGGTGCAGCACAATGTTTTGCACCATACTTATACCAATATCCACGAACATGATGAGGATATGGAGGCTGGAAGAATTTTGCGCTTTTCAAAACATGCCGAATGGCAAAAACACCATAGATTTCAACACTATTATTCCATTTTTCTATACGGACTGCTCACATTCAATTGGGCCATCACCACAGATTTTCAACAGATGTATCGCTATATGAAGCGAAAATTGAGCTATGGAAAACTACCTAATCCCGTGATCAACTGGAGTACTTTGGTCATCACCAAAATTATTTATCTGACCATTTGGATTGCGCTCCCCATGATTTTTGGAGGGGTAACTTGGTGGCAGGTACTTCTTGGTTTCTTTATTATGCATTATGTTGCTGGGGTAATCCTTAGCGTTGTATTCCAATTGGCACATATTGTGGATGAAGCCGAAACACCCCTACCCGATGAAAGTGGCAATATGAAAAATACGTGGGCCATCCACCAACTTTTTACCACAGTAAATTTTGGCACAAAAAACAAGATTGTCAACTGGTTTACCGGTGGTCTCAACCATCAAGTGGAACACCATATTTTCCCGAACATCAGCCATATCCACTACACAAATATTTCAAAAATTGTGAAACAAACGGCACGGGAATTTAATTTACCCTACAACGAGTATAAAACTACCAGAAAAGCTATAATTTCGCACTTCAAACATTTGAAGGAATTGGGAAAAAACCCAGCACTTCAGTACTAGTAAAATAGCAAAATCGATGAGCAACCATTTATCTGACAGGATTCAGAACATGTCCACGTCAGCCACATTAGCTATGGCCGCCAAAGCCAGGGAGTTACGGAATGAAGGAAAGAATATTATTGGATTGAGCTTGGGGGAACCCGACTTTAATATTCCTGATTTTATAAAAGAGGCCGCCAAACAGGCCATTGATGAAAATTATAGCAGCTACACCCCGGTTGATGGGTATGCAGAGTTGAAGAAGGCCATCACCCTTAAATTCAAAAGAGACAACAATCTGGACTATGGTCCAAGTCAAATCGTAGTGTCCACTGGGGCAAAACAATCCCTTTTTAATGTGGCCATGGTGGTATTGAACCCCGGTGATGAGGTTATTCTGCCCGCACCGTATTGGGTGAGCTATAGCGATATTGTAAAATTGGCCGAAGGTGTTCCAGTTGAAGTCAAGACCAGCATCGATACCGATTTTAAAATGACCCCAGAGCAATTGGAGGCTGCCATTACCCCCAAGACCCGTATGATTTGGTTCAGCTCACCCTGTAACCCTAGTGGTTCGGTGTACAGCAAAGCTGAATTGGAAGGACTAGCCGAGGTTTTGAAAAAACACCCGGACATTTATGTGGTTTCCGATGAAATCTACGAACATATCAATTTTACTAAAAGCGGACACACCAGCATTGCCGGAATTGACGGGATGTACGACCGAACTATAACCGTAAATGGTGTATCCAAAGCCTTTGCTATGACCGGATGGCGAATTGGGTATATCGGAGCTCCTGAATGGATTGCCAAAGGATGTACGAAACTACAAGGCCAAGTGACCAGCGGTGCCAATGCCATTGCACAGCGAGCTGTGATTACAGCTTTGGAAGCCTCTGTGAGCAAAATTCAATTTATGATCGATAAGTTCCACGAAAGAAGGGACTTGGTATTGCAACTTTTAGGAGAGATTGAAGGCTTCAACCTCAACGTTCCTGAAGGGGCGTTCTATGTATTCCCAGACATCTCTGCTTTCTTTGGAAAGACCTTGAAGGGAACCACCATAAACAACGCATCAGACTTTGCGCTCTACTTGCTGGAGCATGCGAACGTGGCCACGGTTACGGGTGAAGCTTTTGGAAACCCCAATTGCATACGTATATCCTACGCTGCATCGGAACAAGAGCTTAGGGATGCCATTGCACAAATTAAAGCAGTGGTTTAAAACTATATCTTAAAAACGATAAGGCCTCCTAAATGAAACATGTTAGGAGGTTTTTTTATGTTTTTTTCCAGAAGTATGGAGTAAGAAGAATCAGTACGGTAAACAGTTCCAAACGACCCAATAGCATCAAGAATCCGCACCACCATTTCCCAGCGTCGGGTAGACTGGCATAATTACTTACCGGGTTTAAACTACCAAAAGCCGGACCCACATTGCCCAAAGACGAAGCAGCTCCTCCAACAGCAGAAATAAAATCAAGTCCCAAGAAGCCCAACACCAAAGACCCAATAATAAACAAGAGCATGTACAGCACAAAAAAAGCGATTACGTTGTAAACAATATGCTCAGTAACGGTCTTTTGATTGTATCGAACAGGAATGATCGCATTGGGGTGCAGGGTTCGTTTAAATTCCAAAATTCCATTTTTGATGATAATCAAGTGCCGCATCACCTTGATTCCACCTGCGGTAGACCCGGCAGAGCCCCCCAAAAACATCAAGCCAAAGAAAAAAACGGTCAAAAAAGGTGTCCACGAGGTAAAATCGGCCGTTACAAAACCCGTTGTGGTAATTACGGCCACTACTTGAAAAAGAGCATGCCTAAAAGCACTTTCTGCCTTTCCCCAGACCATGGGATGAAACTCTGAAATAGCAACATCTGCCTTAAAGTATATACCCAACGCAGCTAACACGGAAAAAATAATAATAAAACCAAAGTAGTACTTGAACTCTTCATCTTTTAGGATACGCTGTACCTTTTTGGTAAAGGCAAAATAGCTAAGAACAAAATTGCTTCCTGCCAAGAACATAAAAAGAATGGTGATGTATTGGATCATGGGCTGATTGTTCCAGTAGGCCAAACTGGCATTCTTGGTAGAAAAACCTCCAGTTGACATGGTGGCCAAAGAATGGTTGATGGCATCAAAAAAAGTCATACCGGCCACTTTTAGCAAAATAGTCTCCGCTACCGTGTATCCGAAGTAAATCAGCCACAAGCGTTTTGCAGTATCTGTAATTCTTGGGTGCAATTTGTCCCCACCAGGTCCAGGGGCTTCAGCAGCAAACAACTGCATACCCCCAATACCCAACAATGGTAAAATGGCTATGGCCAGCACAATGATACCCATACCCCCAATCCAGTGGGTAAGGCTTCGCCAAAGTAAAATCCCCTGAGGAAGGGATTCAATATCGTTTAAAATGGACGCTCCTGTGGTGGTATATCCTGAAATGGTCTCAAAAAAAGCATCGGTAATAGAAGGAATTGACCCGGAAAACAGATAGGGCAACATCCCGGAAATGGACATTACAATCCACCCAAAAGTCACCACAATATAGCCTTCCCTCCGCTTTACTTCCTTTTTATGGCCTCTGGTATAAAACATGGCCATCATTCCAAAAAGCATGGTCACTATGGCGGCAAGAGCTATATCCAAGGTAGCACCATCCTTATAAATACCACTGGCAAATGCAGCCAAAAGCATAAAAGAGCCATTGCACAAGAGCAACAGTCCCAGAATATGGATAATGATTCGAGTGTTGAGTCTCATTACAGGAACAACTTTTCTATCCGTGGAATGGCCTTGGGTAAACAGCAGACCACCACTTTATCTCCCTCAGCGATTCTAAAATCCCCCAAGGCGATGATTCCCTCTCCGTTTCTGATGACACCTCCTATACTTGCTTCCCGAGGAAAGTTCAATTCTTTGATGATTTCACCATTGACCAATGAAGAAGCCTTCACCTCAAACTCCAATATTTCGGCATTGAGGTTGTTCAATCGGGTCAAAGCCAACACCTCCCCTTTTCGGATGTATCTAAAAATACTGTTTGCGGCAAGTAGTTTTTTATTGATGAGCGTATCCACCCCAATGGAATGTGACAATTGAAAATAGTCCATATTCTCAACCAATGCGATGGTCTTTTTTATCTTTTTGGATTTTGCCACCAAACAGGACATGATATTGGTTTCTGAATTTCCGGTAACGGCAATGAAGGCATCCATGGATTCCAGGTTCTCCTCTTCGAGCAGTTCCACATTTCGTCCATCCCCATTAATGACCAAGGCGTGTGGAAGTTCATCGGCAATATCAAAGGCCTTTTCCTTATTTTTTTCGATGAGCTTTACATTGAATCGTTTGGTACACAGGTCTCGGGCCGTTTTGAATCCCACTTTACTTCCACCGAGCACCATAACATTCTTGATGTCCTGCTTTTGCATGCCGGTTAGCTTGTATAGTTCCTCTACTCCCTTATCTGAAGTGATGAAGTACACCTGATCCCCTTCTTTAAAGACCGTATCCCCTCTGGGAATCAATGTGTATTGGGTTCCCATTCGCTGTAGGGCTATGGGCATAAAATGGAGTTCTGGAAAAATTTGTGCGGCTTCCTTTACCATTTTGCCCACAAATGGAGCTGTTCTGGGCAGGATGACCCCAAACATGGTCAATAATCCACCTTCAAACTCGTAGGTATCATTAAATGCCGATTGGTTGAGCATCAATTGGATTTCCATGGCGGCCAATCGTTCTGGGGAAATCAGCTCATCCACTCCCAAGTCTTGAAACCGTATGGATTCCCGGTTGTCCATGAACTCAGTGTTGGAAATTCGCGCTATGGTTTGTTTGCACCCCAACTGTTTGGCCAAAAAACAAAGGGTAAGATTGGTGGTTTCTGAGGCCGTTACCCCAATAACCAGTTCTGAGGATTCCACTCGGGCATCCCTCAGTACCTGTATGGAAGTGGCATCACCCCGAAGCACTCTAATGTCCAAATGGGTATCCGCATAGGCCAAGCTTTCCTTGTCCGTATCGATCAATGTAATATCCTGTGCTTCATAAGACAATAGTTTTGCCAAATGAAAGCCAACCTCACCAGCTCCTGCGATTATGATCTTCATGGATTAAAATAAGATGTGTTCTTGAATAAATTCAATATGTGCGCTACAAATGATAGAATGAATAGTGACCGTGGCCTAAATGACATATTTTTAACAACATACGGAAAGATTCCCCCGTTGCAGGGCAAAATTACACAAATATTTTTGTCCACCTGCCATATTGCTAAATTGTATATTTGCCACCAAATTGAATAGATGTCAAAAAAAGTTACGCCTTACAAGGAATCTAAACTTGGAAAAAAAGAGCAAGTCCGCCAGATGTTCGATACCATTTCCAAAAATTATGATGGGCTCAACAGGGTTATTTCCTTTGGAATAGACCTAAAATGGCGTAAGCGAATGGTGAAGATGCTCAAGGCCAAAGCACCCAAAACCATTTTGGATATTGCAACCGGAACGGGGGATTTGGCCATTGCCATGACTCAAACAGGTGCTGAAAAAATTGTTGGATTGGACATCTCACCGGGCATGCTGGAAGTGGGAAAAGAAAAAATTCTGGAAAAAAACTTACAAAATACCATAGAAATGGTGGTTGGGGACAGTGAAGACCTTCCTTTTGACGATAACAGCTTTGATGCCGTCACGGTGGGTTTTGGGGTTCGGAACTTTGAAAATTTGGAAAAAGGACTTGCTGAAATCTACCGAGTTTTAAAGCCTGAAGGTACTTTCATGGTTTTGGAAACATCTGTACCGACAAAATTTCCTTTTAAGCAGGGATACCGTTTCTATTGCAGTTACATTCTTCCCACAATCGGGAAAATTTTCTCCAAAGACCGTTCGGCCTACGCGTATTTGAGCGAATCTGCATCAGTTTTCCCCCATGGAGAGGCTTTCAACAATATTTTGGCCAAAATTGGGTTTATAGGAATAGAGAACAAACCCCAAACATTTGGAGTGGCCTCCATTTATGTTGCGACAAAATAGTTTAATGAAAAACACCTTTCTTCTGTTTGGCCTATTTGTGCTGGCATGCACAACTTCCTTGGCTCAGCTATCCGATGACCGTATTCTCAATCTTCAGAATGAGGACAAGAAGTTCTTGAATTGGGGGTATTACCTCGGTTTTAACCAATACGATTTTCAATTTGAATACAAGAATGATATTGGTAGGGATGTTTTGGTCGATAAAAGTTTTGGATTTAATGTGGGGTTGATAGGAGAAATGCGTATCAATGAATTTTTGGATGCCCGTTTTGAGCCTGGGCTACTTTACACTGCACGAACTTTGGGGTTTCCCGGCTTTACCGACCAAGCCGATGCGCTTAGGGAGGTACGTTCTACCTATATTAGATTTCCTTTGCTCCTAAAAGTCAGTACCAAACGATTTGGCAACTGGAAACCATTTATTATTGGCGGGGTATACACTTCTTTAAATTTGGGGAGCAAGGAAGATAGTTTGGACGATAACAGTAGCGGGGAGTTTCGGATGAAAAAAAATGTGTATGGTTATGAACTGGGCTTTGGCATTGATTTTTATACCGAATATTTTAAGTTCACGCCTTCCATTCGTGGTGTTTTTGCTCTTTCAGATGAGTTAGTCCCTGACGATGACCCAAACAGTCCTTGGACCGGAAACATTAATGACATGCGTACCCGGGGTATTTTCATCAATTTTACGTTTGAGTAAAATAGTTGGCTTACAATTAAAATGAGCAATACAACATGTTAATAGATTCTAAGATAAACATCAAGACCAAGCTAGCGCTGTTTTGGATAGCATTGATGTTCTTGTATATCTATAACGATATTTTGTCTTTGTATCAGCCGGGCCATGTTGGGGAACTAGCAGAAGGTTACTCTCAAGGGATGCGTTTTACACAACCTATCTTATTTGCGGCAGCCATTCTCATGGCGCTTCCCGGCCTTATGGTGTTACTTTGTGCAACATTAAAGGCGAGAGCCAACCGCCTTGTGAATATCAGCATGGGTATATTCCATATTCTTGTACTTATCGCTACACAGTTTATAGGAGAACAAGACGCATGGCTTTATTGGCGATTTTATGAGCTGTTGGAATTGATTTTGCTGTTCTTGATTATTAGAGTAGCATGGAAGTGGCCAAGCTCAGAATAGACTAGAATGGGTTGAATGAGCTAAAGTTCAAATCAACGATCTTCTAATCTCATTCAGAAGAATGGCCGTGGCGGTGGCTACATTAAGACTCTCCGTTGTAGCTTCTCCAAATTGCGGAATTGAAATGCGTTCCGTGATATGTTCCGCAACCGTTGCAGATATCCCATTGGCCTCATTACCCATCACTAGAATTCCGTTTACAGGAATTTTTTGGCTATAAACGGCTTCTCCATCCATAAAAGCACCATAAACGGGCACTTCTGTATTTTCCAAGAAATCTTCAAGGTCCGTATACACCAAGTTAACACGGGCAATGGATCCCATAGTAGCTTGGAGCACTTTTGGATTATAGCAATCCACCGTATCATTGGAACAAATCAATTGTTTTATCCCAAACCAATCGCACAATCGGATGATGGTGCCCAAATTTCCTGGATCTCGGACAGCGTCCAAGGCTAAAACCCAATCAGAATCTTCAGTATTTTTTGGCTCGGGGATATAAAAAACACCCAACACACCACTGGGACTGGTTAAGCTGCTCATTTGTTTCAATATGGGTTTGGAAACAAGCTCGGCCCCTTCAAAATCATTTGCTCTCAGTGGGTCATCCACAACTATTTGGAAAGGTTTCACACCCCATTGCAATAGTTCATTTACCGTCTTTTCGCCTTCCACCACAAACAGCCCATGTTGAGATCGGTACTTTTTTTGCTTTAGGCTTACAACTAGTTTAATTTGGTTTTTCGTAACCATCTAAATCGTGTATTTTTGGCGTCTATGAAGGGTTCTTTACGTCTATTGTGCAACTGGGCAAAAATAGGATTATTGTTGCTTATATTGGTCATTGCTGGTTGCAACACCCTCAAAAAGGTTGGTGAGGATGAGTTATTGCTCACCAAGAACACCATCTACGTAGATGATGAAAAGGTAAATAGCAGTGAGGTCAAGGGCCTCATTTCGCAAAAACCCAATAGTAGTGTTCTAGGATACCCCCTCCGTTTAAACCTGTACAATCTGGCCAAGGAAAATCCAGATTCCTCATTTCAGAATTGGTTGCACCGAAAGGAAAAACGCCAAAAGAGACTTAACAACCTTCTTTCCCAAAAACAGGTCAATAGATTACAAGAGTCTTTTGTGGTAAAGGGATACAGTGAATTTTTGAAACGAATCGGCGAACCTCCCGTGGTCATAGACACCGCTCTCACCAATAAATCCGTAAACAGATTGGAAGCCTATTATAACAGTAAAGGCTATTTCAACAACGCTGCAACGTACTCCATTGTTGATGGAAAAAGAAAGAAAAGGGCAGAATTGGACTACGAGGTGACTTTGGGGAAACCCTTTATCATAGACACCGTACAAAAAAACATAACCTCTCCCGAATTGGATTCCATTTATGATGTTTCTTCCCGGCGGTCTTTTGTGAAAAAGGGAGAGAAATTTGATCTGGACAACTTCACCTTGGAACGTGAACGGCTCACCACCCTGTTTAGAAACTCCGGGGTGTACAATTTTCAGGAAAGTTCCATTAACTACAATATTTTGCGGGATACCACTTTGGCGGCAGATGATCAAAAGATGGATGTGCAACTAAACATCAGAAAATTTAGAAGCGCAACAGATAGCACGGGCACCTCCGACCCATACCGGATCTATCGACATAAAAAAATAAACATCTATACCGATTATCTTTTTGGTGATCAAATAGACACCTTAAATACCATAGAGCACGATAACTACACTATTTACTACAAGGACAAACTCAAATACAAGCCCAAGGCCCTTACTGATGCCATTTTCTTTGAAAAAGACAGCATTTACAGGGATATTGATAGGATTCGCACCTACAGACAGATCACCAACCTGAACACCTTTAAATATCCGAATATTGAGTTTATTCCGGACACGACCCAGGCACAACTGATTTCCAACGTTTATTTGGCCCCAAGGCCCAAGTTTTCATTGAACATGAATTTTGATGTGACCCACTCCAACATTCAACAAGTGGGAACGGCGTTCAGTACCTCCGTAATCACCCGAAATGTATTTGGTGGTGCAGAAACCTTGAATATTTCCGCAAGGGGGTCCATTGGTCTATTGAGCGATGCCTCCCTCTCCAATGAAACCTTTACTTCAGAACTTGGTGGCGATATTAATATTACCTTCCCCAGAATCTGGTTTCCCTTCAACACGGAAAAAATTATTCCCTATTACATGCTACCTCAAAGTCGGCTGTTGGCAGGTACCAATTTTCAACGGAACATAGGATTGGACAAACAATCCTTGAACTCTATTCTCTCCTACAATTGGTCTCCTAACACCAGATTGAGGAATAATCTGGAATTACTGAATGTGGAATTTGTGCGAAACGTAAACCCGGACAACTTCTACAATGTATACCGAAATACCTTTTCCAATTTAGATAATGTTGCGGACGATTTTCAAGATGATCCAGAATATGCTTCCTTTTTTGAAGACTCCAATAATGAAACAGACCCACTTCGTCTTAACATCCCAGAGGGTGCAAATGGGTTTGCACAAGCTGTTCTGAACAATGAAATTCCCGTATCCGAAGAACAATTTGATGAAGTCAACAGTATAGAGGAACGAAGAAGGCGACTCACCGAGAACAACCTCATCTTTGCCACCAATTTTAGCCATACCAAAAACAGCAAGTCAGACATCAATGATTTGGACTTTTACCAGTATAGAATAAAATTTGAAAGTGCAGGAAACCTACTTTCCCTAATTGCCAATGTGGTCCCCTATAATGAAAACGATGATGGTCAACTTTTGGTTTTTGGCGTCCCGTTTTCCCAATACTTAAAAACCGAATTCGATTATATAAGACATTGGCAAGTGGGCGACTCCCAAGTAATTGCGTTTAGGAGCTTTTTGGGTATGGCCGTTCCTTACGGAAACTCAAACAACATCCCATTTGTGCGGAGTTACTTTGCTGGTGGCTCCAATGACAATAGGGCCTGGAACGCCTATGAATTGGGGCCCGGAAAAACCAACAACATCAACGACTTTAACGAGGCCAATTTAAAACTCGCCTTTAATGTGGAGTATCGTTTTCCCATTGCAGGTGATGTAAAAGGAGCTCTTTTTGCAGATGCGGGGAACATTTGGAACGTATTCGACAATGAAAAAAACCCTGATGCCATATTTACCGACTTTTCCTCTCTTGGGGATTTAGCACTGGGCTCTGGTTTGGGACTGCGGTACGATTTCACCTATTTTGTTTTTAGGATAGATGTTGGGTTCAAGACCTACAATCCGGCAAGGGAAGGTTCTGATCGCTGGTTCGCAGATTACAACTTTAGAAATGCCGTCTTCAATATCGGTATCAATTATCCGTTCTAGCGGAATTATTTTATTACTTTTGTGGCCTATTTTAACTCGAAAACCATCTAAAACTATGTCCCACAATATTAAGCCAGGCGTTGCTACAGGCGATGAAGTCCAAGCGATTTTTAAACATGCAAAGGAAAATGGATATGCCCTTCCAGCCGTTAACGTGGTTGGGTCCAATACCATAAATGCCGTAATGGAGACCGCTGCTTCATTGAATTCTCCTGTTATCATTCAATTTTCAAACGGAGGAGCACAGTTCAATGCAGGAAAGGGACTTTCCAACGAAAACCAGAAATCTGCCATTTTAGGTGCTGTGGCCGGTGCCAAGCACGTACACCAATTGGCCGAAGCCTATGGTGCTACCGTTATTTTGCATACTGATCACTGTGCCAAAAAATTGTTGCCTTGGATTGACGGGCTTTTGGATGCCAGTGAAGCGCATTACAAAGCAACCGGAAAATCCTTGTTCAGCTCACACATGATCGATTTGTCCGAAGAACCCATTGAAGAGAACATTGAAATCTGCAAAGGGTACTTGGAGCGCATGAGCAAAATGGGCATGACCTTGGAAATTGAATTGGGAATCACAGGAGGTGAGGAAGATGGTGTGGACAATACGGATGTTGACGATTCCAAACTATATACACAGCCCGAAGAAGTGGCCTTTGCTTACGAAGAACTTTCCAAAGTGAGCCACAGATTTACTATTGCTGCTGCATTTGGTAACGTTCACGGTGTGTACAAACCCGGAAACGTAAAACTGACTCCAAAAATCTTGAAGAATTCCCAAGAATTCATTTCTGAAAAATATGGAGTAGAAGAAAATCACATTGATTTTGTATTCCACGGTGGTTCAGGTTCCACTTTGGAAGAAATTAGGGAAGCTATTGGGTACGGTGTCATTAAAATGAACATCGATACCGATTTGCAGTATGCATTCTTGGAAGGTGTTCGTGATTACGTCCAAGGAAAAGCGGATTACCTTCAGGCCCAAATAGGAAACCCTGATGGAGATGACCAACCCAACAAAAAATTCTACGACCCAAGGGTTTGGCTTCGTGAAGGCGAAAAAACTTTTGTCGCCCGATTGAAAAAAGCCTTTGAAGATTTGAATAACGTCAATACCTTGTAAACCTTCGTTTAATTAAATTTTGATTGCATGTCGTCTTGGTTTAAAAGAAAGGAAAAAGGAATACAGACCGCTACGGAGGAGAAAAAAGATACCCCCAAGGGGTTATGGTACAAATCCCCCACCGGAAAAATTGTTGAATCTGAAGATCTTGCCAAAAACTACTACGTAAGTCCAGAAGATGACTACCACGTTAGAATTGGCAGCAAGGAATATTTTGAAATCCTTTTTGATGACAACAAGTTCAAGGAGTTGGATGAAAATATGACCTCCAAAGATCCCTTGAAATTTGTGGACACCAAAAAATACTCGGAACGTCTTAAGACCGTACAGCAAAAAACCGGATTAAAGGATGCTGTCCGTACCGCCGTTGGAAAATCCAATGGCAAGGACATTGTTATTGCCTGTATGGATTTCAGTTTTATTGGTGGTTCCATGGGAAGTGTGGTTGGAGAAAAAATATCCCGCGCCATTGATGTGGCCAAAAAGAAAAAGATTCCATTTTTAATGATTTCAAAATCAGGTGGGGCTAGAATGATGGAAGCGGCACTTTCCCTAATGCAATTGGCAAAAACATCAGCAAAATTGGCGCAATTGGCGGAAGCCAAGATTCCTTACATTTCATTGTGTACCGACCCAACTACCGGGGGAACAACTGCATCCTATGCCATGCTGGGAGACATCAACATTGCAGAGCCAGGAGCATTGATCGGTTTTGCCGGACCTAGAATTGTAAAGGATACGGTTGGAAAAGATCTTCCTGAAGGATTTCAGACCTCAGAATTTTTAAAAGAACATGGGTTCTTGGATTTTATCGTACATCGTAGGGATTTGAAAAAGAAAGTCAACCTCTATATCGATTTAATTACCAATCAACCTATTAGAGCATAAAAAAAGCCCCAATGTTGGGGCTTTTTCAATTCCATTATCCACAAATTCAAAAAAAGACCTATCTTTGCACGCTGATTGCTTGTCCTCCGATGGTCGGAAGAACTGTCAATCAATACATAAAAATCATTTAAATAAATATTGGAATGTATTTAACAAAAGAAGTAAAAGCCGAAATTTTCAAGAAACACGGCGGCTCTGAGAGCAACACCGGTTCTACGGAAGGGCAAATTGCATTGTTCACGCACCGTATTAACCACTTAACACAACACCTAAAAAAGAACCACAAAGATTACAACACTGAGCGTTCTTTGGTGGCATTGGTAGGTAAAAGACGTAGTCTTTTGGATTACCTAAAGAAAAAAGACATTGAAAAATATCGTTCTTTAATTAAAGAATTGAATATTAGAAAATAAAAAATAGAGGGGAGGCTTTGGCTTCCCCTTTGTTTTAGTTGGACCAAGCTCCAACAACCCAAAGTCCCAAGCTGCAAATTGGGCAAACACAAAAAGCTTCATATAGTTTTTCATTGGTCAGTGCCCCAGGCACACACAACAACAACACAACCCGACCGTCCGGATGGCGGTAGACCAAATGTTTAACGACCCGTATCTATTACGCGGGTAAGACAATTTTTATGATTCCAAAAACTTTTAAAGAGGTCATTGACCTTGGTGACGGTAGGGAAATCTCTATCGAAACTGGAAAATTGGCAAAACAGGCCCATGGTTCTGTGGTTGTCCAATCTGGCAAGTGCATGCTATTATGTACCGTTGTCTCTAACTACAAACAAAGCGATGTTGATTTCCTGCCCCTTACGGTGGATTATCGCGAAAAATTTGCTGCTGCAGGACGTTATCCTGGTGGATTCTTTAAGCGTGAGGCCAGACCCAGCGATGGCGAGGTTTTGACCATGCGTTTGGTGGACAGGGTTTTGCGCCCATTGTTCCCTAAAGATTATCATGCCGAAACGCAGGTAATGATCCAATTAATGTCCCATGATGAGGATGTTATGCCAGATGCCATGGCCGGATTGGCAGCTTCTGCCGCTATTCAACTTTCAGATTTTCCTTTTGAATGTGCCATTTCAGAAGTTCGTGTAGGACGCGTTAACGGTGAATTGATTATCAATCCTACAAGAGCACAGCTGGATGAATCGGATATAGATATGGTGATTGGTGCATCTGCGGATTCTGTAATGATGGTTGAAGGGGAAATGTCTGAGATTTCCGAAGAAGAAATGGTAGAAGCTATCAAATTTGCTCACGAAGCCATTAAAGTACAATGCGAAGCACAGCTGAAATTGGCCGAAGCTTTCGGAAAGAAAGAAACCCGTGAATACGAGCCTGAAGATGAAGACGAAGAACTTCAGAAGAAGATTTACGATATGGCATACGATAAAGTATATGCCGTGGCCAAAGCTGGTTCTGCAAAGCATGAGCGAAGTGCCGCTTTTGAGGAAATCAAAGAAGAAATCAAAGCAACCTTCTCCGAAGAAGAATTGGAGGAGATAGGTGGATTGGTTTCCAAATATTACCACAAAGCTGAAAAAGAAGCCGTTCGTAACCTTACTTTAGAAGAAGGGTTGCGTTTAGACGGACGTAAAACCACTGATATACGCCCTATCTGGTGCGAAGTGGATTACCTACCTTCCGTTCACGGTTCTGCCATCTTTACAAGAGGTGAAACACAAGCATTGGCAACTGTAACTTTGGGTACTTCCCGTGAGGCCAATCAAATAGATATGCCGTCTTTTGAAGGTGAGGAAACTTTTTATTTGCACTATAACTTCCCTCCTTTTTCAACTGGGGAAGCAAGACCCATCCGTGGTACTTCCCGTAGGGAGGTCGGTCACGGTAACTTGGCCCAACGTGCCTTGAAAAAAATGATTCCCGAGGATTGTCCATACACCGTTCGTGTGGTTTCCGAGGTATTGGAGTCCAATGGTTCCTCTTCCATGGCCACCGTTTGTTCCGGTACCATGGCCCTGATGGATGCTGGGGTTCAATTGAAAAAACCAGTTTCTGGTATTGCCATGGGATTGATTACGGATACCGAAACCGGTAAATATGCCGTTCTTTCAGATATTTTGGGTGATGAAGACCACTTGGGTGACATGGACTTCAAAGTAACCGGTACCGCAGACGGTATCACTGCTTGCCAAATGGACATCAAAGTAAAGGGTCTTTCCTATGAAATCTTGGTAAAAGCCTTGATGCAGGCCAAAGACGGTAGGATGCACATCCTAAAAGAATTGACCGACACCATTGCCGAGCCAAGACCTGAAGTGAAATCCTACGCGCCAAAAATTGTTACCAAAATCATTCCTGGAGAATACATTGGTGCGCTTATTGGTAAAGGTGGAGAGGTCATTCAAGAACTTCAAAAAACAACCAAGACCACTATTGTGATCAACGAAGATCCAGATACCGAAGAAGGTATCGTGGAGATTTTAGGTACGGATCAAAATGGTATCGACGCCGTATTGGCTAAAATTGATGCCTTGATGTTCAAGCCAGAAGTGGGCAGTGTTTACGAAGTAAAAGTCATCAAATTATTGGATTTTGGTGCTGTTGTGGAATACGTTGATGCTCCTGGAAATGAGGTATTGTTGCACGTTTCTGAGTTGGCTTGGGAACGCACCGATAAAGTAACCGATGTGGTGAATATGGGAGATGTGCTCGATGTAAAATACTTTGGCATCGACCCCAAAACTAGAAAAGAGAAGGTTTCCAGAAAGGCTTTGTTGCCAAAACCGGAGGGTTATCAAGAAAGATCTCGAAGCAATGACCGAGGAGGTGATCGCAGAGGTGGTGGTGACCGTAGAGGTGGAAATCGTGACAGGGATAGAAAACCCAGAAGAGACTAACGCTTCTTATAACTGATTTATAAAGCCCGTTCCAAAAAGAACGGGCTTTTTTTTGGATTAATAGTTTTAAAAATTAAATCGGTGTACATATCCCAAAGTAAGTTCACTAAAATCAGCTTGCCCTAAGTTCGCATTGATGAAAGCACCAGCAAAAAAATTATGTTTTGGTGAATTGTTGGTATCAAACAGGTAATACTTTAAACCCATTCTACTGGAAATAAGTCGCTTTAATTTGTAATATCCATCTAGTTCGCCCAGCACAATATTTTCCTGTCCATTGGAAAGCACGGTATACCCCTCATTCAATTGCCAATCAATTTTATAAAAGGGCTTAAAATAGTTAAGTCCAATGTTCAGTTCCATCCCAAAATGACCTAACAACAATTCTGCGCTTCCAAAAATACCCAAGGCTGAAGCATACCTAACAGGGTGATCCCTAAAGTGTGGCTCCTGTGTTTGTACAAGTGTTTCATTATTGACGATGTACTTATAATAATGCCTATAAAAATAATAATACAGCCCTGCACCCACCTTAAACGTTTTATTGATGATCTTTCCTCCAGAAAATGCTGCAGTATACACTTCATCCTTTGAATTAAAGACATCGGAAAAAGAGTTTTGGCCTATTCCTGCTCTACCTGTGTAAAACCATTCAAAATGTTTAGGATGTTCAACAATGCCTATATTTTCATTTGTAGAAGGTTTGGAATAAAAATCAAAAGAAGTGCCTATAAGAAAAGCATTATATCCCCTATTGGGTTTTCGCACATGGCCATTGGAGTGATGAAAGTACCCCAATCCTAGTCGCCATGCATTCTTTCTGTTTTTTAAAAGTGTATAATAAAGAAAAGACTTGTATGACCAGTTTAACCGAGTTGAAACCGCTTTGTTAAAAGGGTTGTGCTCTTTATTGAATATTTTGGTCATATAGGAGCCTCCCAAGGCTACAAAAAGGTTGAAACCCTTTATTTTATTAGGAAACAGCTTGAATTCTGCAAAAGGCAGTATACTATATGCATAACCCAAATACGCTTTGTTCCCTAAATCAGAAAAACCGAGAGAAATTCCAGTTTTGGGACCATTTAAGTGGTATCTCCAATCCTCCTCCTTTTTAAACCCACTGGTTCCAATATTGATGAAGAAACTTTTTTGCAGGTCGTGATCGGGAAAACCAGTATTTGAATCGCCCAAGATGCCAATGGAAAAATCAAATCCCAAGGAGTTATTTCCATGGGATATGTGTTGTTGTCCAAATGTTGGGATTAACCCAAACCATAGCAACAAAAAGGCTCCGTATAGTTTAATCATAGTACCATAAACATCTATAGCTAACTTTTATTTTAATTTTTTATGATTGAAAAAAGCCTGAATATACCCAATACCCCCATTCTTTTACAAAAGAGGGTCTAAAATCAAATTAATTTTACCAAAATGTAACATTTTGGTTTTTTCTACGTATAAACTAATGAGCTTCGGTTCAAAAACTTAATTTGAAGGGAAAATTTAGATGAGACAGTTAAAAATTACAAAACAGGTTACCAACAGGGAAACCGCATCGTTGGACAAGTACTTGCAAGAAATCGGTAAAGTGGATTTGATCACCGCCGATGAAGAAGTAGAATTGGCGCAGCGTATTAAAGCGGGAGACCAAGTAGCCTTGGAAAAATTAACCAAAGCCAACCTCAGATTCGTGGTTTCTGTTGCAAAACAGTACCAAAACCAAGGATTAACCCTCCCCGATTTGATCAATGAGGGGAACTTGGGACTAATCAAAGCCGCACAGCGTTTCGATGAAACCCGTGGTTTTAAATTCATTTCTTATGCGGTTTGGTGGATTCGTCAATCCATTCTACAAGCATTGGCCGAACAATCCCGAATTGTGCGTTTGCCGTTGAACAAAATCGGCTCCATTAACAAAATCAATAAGACGTTTGCTTTCTTGGAGCAAGCACATGAACGTGTACCTTCTGCAGAGGAAATTGCCAAAGAATTGGACATGACGGTGGAAGATGTAAAGCAATCCTTAAAAAATTCAGGTCGACACGTATCCATGGACGCTCCATTGATCGATGGTGAGGATTCCAACTTATATGATGTATTACGAAGTGGGGAATCTCCCAATCCAGATAAGGAGTTGTTGCACGAATCTTTACGCACAGAAATTGAACGCGCATTGGAAACCTTGACCCCCAGAGAAGCTGATGTTATCAGGCTTTACTTCGGTTTGGCCGGTCAGCATTCCATGACTTTGGAGGAGATTGGTGAAACTTTTGATTTGACCAGGGAACGTGTTCGTCAAATCAAGGAAAAGGCCATCAGACGTCTAAAACATACGTCCAGAAGTAAGATTTTAAAGACATATTTGGGGTAAATTGTAAAATTTACACCACAAATTACAGTTAAACTCGTCTTAAATTGTTTTTTTGGCAGGAAAGTTGTAATTTGGATACCTACAACAGTTTATCATGACTGTTCGTTTTTTGATTGATGAATAAACTCCGGCTGATTACCGGAGTTTTTTCATTTTATACAATCAAGTTTATAGGAGAATTTATCTCTTTTTATCGCCATTTACCAATCGCATTATTTGCAATGGATTGTCCTGTTTTAATTCATCAGGCAATAGCGCATCTGGGAAATTTTGGTAGCATACCTGTCTAACAAAGCGGTCAATTGCTTTTGTTCCCACTGAAGTAGAGCGTGAATCGGTTGTAGCCGGATAAGGTCCGCCATGCACCATGGCATGACATACTTCAACCCCAGTGGGGAATCCGTTGATCAATAGACGACCTACTTTCTCTTCCAAAATGTCGATAAGCTCCTTGTTGTTCAATAGATCTTCCTCGGTTCCATGGATGGTAGCTGTTAAATGACCGTGCAGGTTTCGGGCTATTTCCAACATTTCACTGTTATCCGAGGTATTCACCAATAAGGTTGACGGACCAAAAACCTCTTCCTCCAACAACGTATTGGACAAAAAGTTTTTGCCTTCGGTGGCAAACAAATTGGCATTACCCTGATTCCCACCAGCATCAGCACCTTTTGCCAAATATTCAACGCCTTGTTGGGAGGACAACTCCTTCACCCCACCATCAAAAGCATTATGAATGCCTGAAGTAAGCATGGGTGCAGAGCTGGATTCTGCCACTAAACTGGTCAATGATGTTTTAAATGCCTTGGTTTCATCAGACTCGTGCGCGATGACAACCCCTGGGTTGGTACAAAACTGACCGACACCCAAAGTAAACGAGCCGTGAAGTTGTTGACTGAGCTCTTTGCCTTTTTCAGCCATGGCTCCCGGTAAAATAAACACAGGGTTGGTACTGCCCATTTCCGCATAAACGGGTATGGGGTTTGCACGTTTTGATGCGGCATCGAACAATGCTCTACCACCTCGCAAAGAACCTGTAAACCCAACTGCATGGATACCACTATGGCCTACCAAGCCCATTCCCACTTCGTGGGAGATACCATGCACCATTGAAAATACCCCATCGGGCATCCCAGTTTTTTTGGCCGCTGCAATGATAGCTTCCGCCACCAATTCACAAGTTCCAGGGTGTGCAGGGTGCGCTTTTACCACAACTGGGCAACCTGCCGCCAAAGCACTGGCGGTATCTCCACCGGCTACAGAAAACGCCAAGGGGAAGTTACTGGCACCAAATACGGCCACTGGCCCCAACGGGCGTAGCATACTCCTGATATCCACCCTTGGGAGTGGTTCTCTGTCCGGGATGGCTTCATCAATTCTTGCATCAACCCAAGAACCTTCACGTAGAACGGTAGCAAACAATTTCATCTGCCCCATGGTTCTGCCTCTTTCACCGGTGATTCTACCTTCTGGCAGACCGGTTTCTGCACAGGCACGCTTCACCAATGGGTCACCAAGTGCCAATATTTCATCGGCAATGGCATCCAAAAAGGCTGCTTTTTCCGCTCCCGACTTGTTTTTATAGATTTTAAAGGCTTTTTCGGCCTTTTCCACCGCGATGTTTACTTCTCCTTCAACGGCCTCTGTAAAAGCTGTTTCCAGATTTTCTCCTGTGCTGGGGTCAATTCCATAAAACGTGTTGGCTCCTAAAGCCGATTTCTCATTTCCTAGGTAATTCTTGCCTTGTAATTGCATGTTTTGGATTATTTTATCCGATTGTGTTTGTTAATGTTCCTATATTATCAATAGTAATATTGATTTCATCATTTTGTGCCAAGGTAAAATCTGTTCCGGGCACGATACCAGTTCCTGTCATTAAAAAACATCCTTGAGGATAGGTAGTATGTTTGTAAAGATACTGAACAATATCTTCAAACTTTCGTACAATTTGATCTACTCCTATTTCACCTGAAAAAACCTTTTCGCCATTTCTTACGATATCCAAATAAATCTTGGCATCTTGTGGAAAAGGGCTATCAGTGACCAAAATACAGGGACCAATAGCGGCACTTCGATCATAATTTTTGGCCTGTGGCAGGTACAAAGGGTTTTCACCTTCAATACTCCTACTGCTCATGTCGTTGCCAATGGTATACCCCACAATCTTTCCAGATGAGGTGATACAGAGCGTTAGCTCAGGTTCTGGTACGTCCCAAGTGGAATCCTCCCGGATGGCTACTTTGTCTAAATGCCCAACGGCTCTGGCCGCGGTTGACTTGAAAAACAATTCTGGCCTTTCTGCATTGTAGACCCTTTCGTAAAAATCGCCGCCGCCGGCTTCCTTGGCTTCTTCCTGACGCCCCATTTTACTGTTGTAATAGGTAACGCCAGTGGCCCAAATTTCTTGATTTTCAATGGGTTTCAACAAATGGTCGGAAATTAGTTCTGGACCATTCTCAATGGGCTGACTTTGACTTACTATGGATTCGCACTTCTGAAAAAGGGAATCATCATTGATGAATTCATCCCAACCTGTGTCACTCAAGTAGTATTTTCCTTCTGCTTGAAGCACAATCCCTTTTGATGTTCGATAAACTTTCATGGTTTTAATTTACAAATAGACTTATGATTAATACTGCAATTATTGAGGTCAATCCAATGACCAGGGTTCCCAAACTATGAAATTTGTACCCTTGACTAACATTCATTCCGCTCATTTGGGTCATCACCCAGAAAAAACTGTCATTGGCATGAGAGACCACCATAGATCCCGCTCCAACAGAGACCACCAACAAAGCTTTGTCCATTTCACTTTCCATGCCCAAACTGGGCATCATGGGCAGCATAATGGAGGCCGTGGTGATCAAGGCCACCGTTGAGGAACCTTGGGCCAGTTTTATTGCCGAAGCTATTAAAAAAGGGAGAAAAAAGCTAAGGTTTAAATCACTTAAAGCTTCTCCCATAACACTGGCTATGCCCGAATTTTGAAGCATTTTCCCAAAAACACCTCCAGCTCCTGTTATCAATAAAATATTGGCCGATTCCTTTAGGGCTTTACCGACCCATCCCTCTGTAGATATTAATTCTTTTTTTAGCTTTTTGGGTAGTGAAAAAGCCAAAAACATACCAATGACCAAAGCAATTACCGGTTCTCCTAAAAATTGGAGAAAGGATTGCCACGCGGCAATCTCCTGAGCATCAATGGCCTTCATCCTTGAATTGATCATAATTAAGATGATGGGCACAACAATAGGCAGTGATGCCTTGAAAGCGGATGGAGCCGTTTTCATTTTTTGGTCAATACTTTCTTGCGAAATATCAGGATTGGGCTCAATATAGGTCTTAGCAGCAAACTTCGTGGCAAAGACCAAGGCCATAGCCAAGGCCAATATACTAATTGGAATGGCCAATGCCAAAACCAATCCTAAATCGGCATTTAAAATACCCGCTGCTGCAATGGGACCTGGTGTTGGAGGCACTAAATTGTGCGTTACTGTTAAACCCAAGGCCAGGGCAACTGCAGAACCCGCTAAACTAATGCCTGCCTTTTTGGATAGACTCTTGTTCAATGGGGAAAGTAAGATAAAACCACTATCTGCATACACGGGTATGGATACAAAATATCCCAAGATTCCCATAGCCGCAGAAACCCGCTTTTTTCCTACAATCTTTATAACAGCTTCGGCCAATGCATATGCCCCACCGGTGTTTTCCAAAAAAGCACCAATGATCACACCAAATATGATGACCAACCCAATTTTACCCAGTGTCCCACCAAAACCGTCATTTATGGTTTCCAGGATGAGTCCGTAGTCCATTCCAGCAGCAAAGCCAAAAAAAACGGCCACCATAAACAGGGCCAAAAAAGGGTGGAGCCGCAGGTAATTCACCATTAAAATGATGAAGGCAATACTCAATACTAAATAAACTACTAACATAGCGGGTTGGTTATATTTTGGTGCTCATTAATGGAGATCTCCTTTTACTTCACTACCTGATCCGCCTACCAAAATATCAAGATCAGCTCCTTTTTCTGCTTGTTCTACATGGTTCAGGTAGATTTTTACATAGCCCCGATCTGTGTGAGGAGCTGGTGGAGACCATGCCGCCCTTCTTTTTTCCAATTCTTCTGGAGAAACATCAAGATGGAGACGTCTATTCTCAACATCGAGTTCTATAAAATCGCCATTTTGAACCAAAGCAAGGTTCCCTCCAATGGCTGACTCCGGTGATACATGCAAAACCACTGTCCCATAGGCGGTACCACTCATTCGACCATCCGAAATACGCACCATGTCCTTCACCCCCTGCATAATCAATTTCTCGGGAAGGTCCACATTTCCCACTTCGGGCATACCGGGATATCCTTTTGGTCCAACATTCTGAAGTACAATCACGCTATCTGCATCAATATCCAAATCAGGGTCATCCACCCGGGCATGATAATCGTCCATACTGGTAAATACCACGGCCTTTCCCCGATGTTTCATTAACTCTGGCGTTGCCGCTGAGGGTTTGATAACCGCACCATTTTCACATAAATTCCCTTTTAATACGGCAATACCCGCATCTTTTTGGAATGGGGTTTCGTATTTTGAAATCACTTCTTCATTATAACATACCGCTTTTTCGCAATTCTCTTGATGGGATTTGCCATTCGCAGTGATGGTTGTATGGAGCTTGGATTTTAATTCTTTTAAGACAACGGAAAGTCCACCTGCATAAAAATAGTCCTCCATTAAATGTTTTCCGGAGGGCATTAGATTTACCAACAATGGAATTTTGCTTCCCAAATCATCAAAGTCTTCCAATTTTAAGGGCACTCCCATTCTACCTGCAATGGCAATCAAATGGATAATAAGGTTTGTTGAACCGCCCACCGCAGCATTCACAACGATGGCATTCTCAAAAGCTTCGCGGGTCAATATTTTGGATAGGGTCAAATCTTCATTCACCATCTCCACAATCCGTCTTCCTGAAAGTTGGGCCATTACTTTTTTCCGAGCATCAACTGCCGGAATTGCCGATGCACCCGGCAAGGTCAACCCCAAAGCTTCGGCCATGGTGGCCATGGTTGAGGCCGTACCCATAGTATTGCAGTGTCCTGCACTACGTGCAGCACAAATTTCGGCCTCTAAAAAATCCTCCTCGGTAAACTTGTCTTTTTTCTGTTTCTCCTTGATCATCCAATTGAACGAACCCGAGCCTATTTCCCCACCTCTAAATTTTCCATTGAGCATGGGACCTCCAGGCACCACTATGGTAGGAAGGTCTACACTACAAGCGCCCATAATGGTGGAGGGGGTGGTCTTATCGCAACCCGTCAACAGAACAATTCCATCCAAAGGATTTGCCCTGATGGATTCCTCCACATCCATGCTGGCCAAATTTCTAAAGAGCATGGTGGTGGGTCGCATGATGGTCTCTCCGAGGGACATTACTGGAAATTCCAAAGGAAATCCTCCAGCTTCCAACACGCCCTTCTTAACAATTTCTGCAAATTCCCGTAAATGCCCGTTACAGGGGGTCAATTCAGACCATGTATTACAAATTCCAATTACAGGCTTTCCCCTGAACATATCATCAGGATAGCCTTGGTTTCGCAGCCAAGAACGGTGTACAAAACCCATCTTGTCATTACTTCCAAACCACTCTTTACTACGTAGGTCTTTCTTGTTTGTTTTCATTAATTTTTATGATTGGCTAAATATACTCAATCGATTGAGATAAAAGTAGCTGAGATGATACCAAAACAAAACCGTTTCAGATTGTTAGTATCGTAATAAAAGCCTTAAAAACACTCTATTTGTTTAGTTTCAAACATTTTACATTCAAATTGGCATTGATTATTTGACTACCTTCAAGCTTTTCATTGAATTTTTCATAAATATTAACTTTCAAACAAACTAAATGAAACGGATTGCATATATCCTCGCACTGTCCCTTGTGGTCATGTCTTCCTGCAAAAAGCAGGAACCAGAGGTTCATTATCTGGTTGATGAAACCGTAAAAACACGAATTGACTCCACCTTACAAAGTTTTGTTGATTTAGGCGATGTGGCAGGAGCCTCTGCCCTCATCTTTGAAAAAGGCGAAGAGGTTTATTACAATGCCTTTGGCTATGCCGATTTAAAGAACAAAAAGCCCATGGAACGTAACACCTTGGTGCAAATCTATTCCATGACCAAACCCATAACTGGAACCGCATTAATGACTTTATACGAAGAGGGAAAATTTCAGTTGGATGACCCTTTGGAAAAGTACGCCCCCGAATTTGCCAATATGCAGGTCTACACTGGCTACGATTCCATTGCAGGTGAAATGATTTTGGAACCTGCTAAACGACCTATCTCCATTCGCGATATTACTCGGCACACAGCCGGTTTTTCCGGTCAAAGAGATCTCCCCGGATTGGGAGAAGCCATTGCCGAAGCAGACGCTTTGAATCGAGAAAACACCCTATCCGAAATGGCCAAAAAATTGGCCAGTGTACCCTTGGGCTATCAACCAGGTGAGCACTGGGAATATGGCATCTCCGTAGATGTCCAGGCGTATTTGGTAGAGCTTCTTTCCGGTCAGCCCTATGCTGAATATGTACAAGAACATGTCTTGGATCCTTTAAAAATGGATGAAACCCGATATTTTGTTCCCGAATCGGATAGAAACCGGATGTCTTCGGCCTATAGGCATGAGGGCGACTCCCTTATTCAACTGCCCAACGAAGAAGCCCATGCCTACAATTATACAAAATGGCCTTTGACTCCTGGAGGTTGGGGATTTACTTCCACTTTGGATAATTACATGCGCTTTGCACAAATGCTGGTCAATAAAGGTACTTTGGAAGGGGTTCAGGTCTTGGATTCAAGTACCGTAAAACTTATGGCCACCAATCATTTAGATGAAAGTATTGAAGAGCGTTCCTGGTTGCCAACAAAAGGGCAGGTTGGGTTCGGTATTGACTTTGCCGTGCGCCTACGCCCTCCTTCTTCTGCTGAAGAAGTCAATGGCACCGTGGGTGAATTCTTTTGGGATGGTGCGGCCAGTACCCTATTTTGGGTAGACCCGGTCAACGACCTCACCGCTGTGTTCTTTGTGCAAATATTTCCATTTAACGGCTCACTGCACAAAAGGTTCAAGGATGCTGTTTATGGACCTTATATGCCAGAGCAAGGCACATCTGAATAAGTCCACAACCGTAGGGTAAAGCGCAACAATTCACTACCTTTGTTATGAATTAGTTGATTCTTACATGAGCAAAAAGATAATTGCACCTTCCCTACTGGCATCAGACTTTGCCAATTTACAGCGAGATATTGAAATGGTGAACCAAAGTGAGGCCGATTGGTTTCACTTGGACATCATGGATGGCGTATTTGTACCCAACATTTCCTTTGGAATGCCTGTTGTAAAGGCCATCGCCAAGCATGCCAAGAAAACATTGGATATGCACTTGATGATTGTTGACCCAAATCGGTACATCAAAACATTTGCCGAGCTTGGGGTGAACAACCTTACGGTGCATCATGAAGCCTGTCCCCATTTGCACCGTACCCTTCAGGCCATAAAGGCCGAGGGCATGAAAGCTGGGGTGGCATT
Organism: Bacteroidia bacterium; assembly: GCA_030427985.1. GTDB lineage: Bacteria > Bacteroidota > Bacteroidia > Flavobacteriales > Flavobacteriaceae > Flagellimonas. Next base: position 47,911 of record JAUIBH010000013.1, read on the forward strand.
GAATCCGCATACCTCCATTGACCTCTTGGAAGATATTATTCAAGATGTGGATATTGTGAACTTGATGAGTGTAAATCCCGGTTTTGGAGGACAATCTTTTATTGAGCATACCTACAAAAAGATAGAAGACCTTAAAAACCTCATCGAACAGAAAAATTCCAATGCGCTCATTGAAATTGATGGTGGGGTAAATGCGACCAATGCCAAAAAATTGGTGGATACGGGAGTGGATGTTTTGGTAGCAGGCAATTTTGTGTTTTCAAGTGAGAATCCCACCCAAACCATTAAAAATCTAAAAGAAGAGATTGCCTAATGGAAGCGTTTGATGTTGTCATTATTGGCGGGGGACCTATTGGTATTGCTTGTGGATTGGAGGCAAAAAAGCAAGGGGTTTCCTATGTGATCATTGAAAAGGGACCCATTGTAAATTCGTTGTTCAACTATCCCATAAACATGCAGTTTTTCTCCTCTTCGGAGAAGTTGGAGATTGATGAAATCCCCTTTATCAGTAAGGAAGCAAAACCTAAACGCAATGAGGCTTTGGAATACTATCGCCGCATTGTAACTTCCAACGATTTGAACATCCACCTTTTTGAAAAGGTTTTGGACGTTGAAAAAGAAGGGGAATCTTTTACCGTGGAAACGGACAAAGACCAGTACCAAGCCAAAAATGTGATCGTGGCCACCGGATTTTACGATTTACCCAATAAAATAAATGTGCCCGGAGAGGATTTGCCCAAAGTTTCCCATTATTACAAAGACCCCCATTTTTATGCCAGTCAAAAATTGGCAGTTGTGGGTGCCAGTAATTCTGCCATCGATGCCGCTTTGGAATGCTGGCGGAAAGGTGCAGAAGTCACCTTGATTATTCGTGGGGCAGAAGTGGGCCAACGGGTCAAATATTGGGTGCGTCCTGATATCATCAACCGGATTGAGGAAGGCAGCATTAAGGCCTATTACAATTCTACCGTAAAGGAAATCAAACCGCATGAAATTATTCTGGACACTCCAGATGGCGAAGCGACCCTTGCCAACGATTTTGTGCTGGCACTAACGGGCTATATGCCCAATTTTGAGTTTCTGGAAAAACTCGGCATTCAACTCTCTGCCGATGAAAAACGATTGCCTGCCTACAACCCCGAAACGATGGAAACCAACATTTCAGGGCTATTTTTGGCGGGGGTAATCTGTGGTGGAATGGAAACCCACAAATGGTTCATTGAAAACTCACGAATCCACGCACCCATCATCATAAATACCATAAAACAGAAGTTGCAATTGGTTGGGAAAGATTCCTAAAGCCACTTAATTTTCGTATTTTCAGGGGACACATCGCGTCACCATGAAAATAATTCAGCAATTCCATTTAGCCTCCCAATATCTGGCCATGGCCGGAAAGAGTTTTCTAGAGCATAAAGAGGATGACAGCCATACGAATTTGGGATTTTCCGTTGCCAAAAAAGGGCTTTTTACTTGGCCCTTGGATGATACTGGAATCCAACTAGCGCTAAACTACTCTACTTTCGCATTGGAATGGAAATCCGCCACGCCCCAATTCCTTTCCCTAAAGGGAAAAACCCATAAGGAAGTGATGGAATGGTTGAAAATAATGGCACAATCTTCTCATTTTACAAGATCCTACAAATATGACCTCCATTATAAACTCCCTTACCAAATGGGTAAAAAGGACACATTTGAACTGACCAGTGCCAATGAAGTACAAGAACTGATTCGAATTCGGGCGTTGGCCCAAAATGTTTTGACCACTTTTTTAAAGGAGCAAAATTTAAAATCGGAGGTACGGGTGTGGCCCCACCATTTTGATACGGGTGCTTTTGCCCATTTGCATGACGGTTCCGGAAAATCGGTGGGTTTGGGCTTGGCCATTCCTGATGGCATGGTAGATGATTTTTATTTTTACATTAGTGGATATCGCGGCAACACGGCCTTACGCACATGGGCGTTTCAACCTTTGTCGAATGGAAAATGGCATAACAATGGGTTTAAGGGAGGTGTTTTACCGGCATCAAACATTACTGAGGAAATTGGGATGCAGTTTTTCAGAGATGCTTTGAGAGCTTATAAAAAATAGTACAATGACGGAATGGACTTTTGAACATTCAATCACAACAAAGGCAAACAAAGAAATAGCTTGGGATTTTCTGTCGGATATGACCAATCAAATGCGAATGGAGCCAGGTGTTGAATGTATTGAACTGGACGGCCCATTTGTTACAGGCACCACTGGGCGAACCATTACAAAAAATCACACCCAAGAATGGAAATTGAGTGAGGTTGTTGAAGGAAAACGATTTACCATAACAGGTCATACTCCAAGCGAAGACCTCAAACTTTCTTTTTCTTGGGAATTTGACAGCTCGGAAAATGGAACACGTTTAACACAATCCATTAAAGGTACTGGCCCGCAACTAGATAAATATCAAGAAATATTTAAGGGTATGGAAGAAAGTACCCCACAGCAAATGAATAAACTTGTTCAAGAATTGGATTCACTATCCAATTGAAACACCTTAAACCATCCGAATCTGGGCTTCCAAGGCATGGTGTTCCCTGAGCATAGCCCTACCCCCTCTAAAACTTAAGTAGGAGTGCCCTTTTTTATGGTTGAGGATACTCACTTCATTCATAAGGCCCCAGTGTTTGGTAATTTCACGCCATGCAAAAAATAGGGAATGTTTTGGGTCGTAAATATGGGTGGCCTCACCCCCTGCCCCGTTGATTTCAATTACACTGAAATTTTTGCCCTCACATAATTCTTCAAAAGAGTTGTGGAGCACATCCAAACGCCCATAATGGAATTCTTTTATTTGGGAACATATGCCATCAATTACGCGTTCCAAATCAGGGCAGCATTTATGGGTAATATCCACAAACTTGGCACCCCGTGTGTGGCTTCCATACGGTACTAAAACAAACTCTTCTCCAGTTGCAAGCACGTTGTTAAGTCCGTCCCCAAACTTTTGCTGAAGGGCTTTTAATTGTAAATGACTTCTGGGATTTTTTTTGATTAATTCCAAGATGGTACTTTCCCCGTCACCCATTACTGAAAGAAACTCTTTGGAAACCACACCTGTAATCCTGCCTTTTTCTTCCCCGGGCTTGCGCACATAAAAAATGCCCACTTCCTTAGTATAAGGAATGAGTTCCTGTACCAAAAAATGGGAGGGTGTCCTTTGCAGGTAATTTTTGAATTCATCTTTATTGTGAATTTTCGTAACTCCAAAGGCTTTAATGCCAATATCCGGTTTAACTATAAAGGGAAAACCGATATCTGTAGCCAAAATACGCTCCAAAGCATTCTCTGAAGTTTCATCCTTGGCAATGAACACCGTTTTGGGAATATATACTCGGGGAATCATGTTGTAAATTTCCATTTTGGATACCATGGCCATACCTCCATGCTTCATCGACGGATTTGCAGCATTAAAAAAGAAAAACGAACGAGCCTTAATGGAATAATACAACCACACCGGAAACAAGGGATAATAAATCGCCCAAAGCGGCCAATATTCCCAATGGGTAAGTTTGTGCCATTTTAATTTCCAAGCACTCATTTTATGGATACTGAAAGTGAACTATTGGGAGAAAAAGGCACCTCGTAAGTGATATCTTCAAGCAAATCAATGTGGCGCATCAAGGTTCCCTCATGGTCTAATACCGCTTGGGTGACACTAAAGGTCTTTAGGCCTGTTTCCCGGTCAATGACAAACCCATTTTCAAAATCTCCATGGTTGTTGGAATGAAAGTCTACCACATCGGCAGCTTCCATACGATTGGTTTTTCTTAAAAATGCATCGAACAACGAAGCTCTTTTGGCTATTACATCATCATTATACAGGGTTACGGAAGACCAAATATGGTCTTGGGTCTTATCCAAAGGCGTAAAATATTTTTGATTGCCATCCCACCGGAACTCCAACAAACTTCCATTGAGCAATACAAGGGTAAAGGGTTCGATATTGTTCAAATTCATCTGTTGAAGGGTTATTTCGGGATTAAGGGAACTTATCACATCCAACAACACCAATCCCCTGCTCTTGGCATAATTTCCATTGGATTGATGCTGCACATAGGCCCCGTTCAATAGGACAGATACCACCCCATATTCATTGAGGGCAAACCATGTACCGCCTGCTTTAGGGTCTTTGGGAAACAACACTTTTACATTATTGACGGTATCTTCCTTAGGTTTATAGGCCAAAGGACGGGAAATATGTTCATCACGATTGGAGGTGATGAAATAGCGATTGTTACGTGAAATAAAACTTACTGTGCACATGCTTGTCGGTGTTGCATGGTGGAAGGGGCCACCCCAAATGATTCTGGAAGTTGAAGGGTCGTAAAGTGTTCAATACCCACTTTTATAAGCGCATGGTGGTGTATGGTATGCTCAAGATTATACATGACCTCCCGATAGTAATTCGATTCTAAACAGGTTTCAGAATTGCCTAGTTCATAGGTAACCTTTACGGGTTTGTTTGGGCGTTCCAACTGGCTCTGTATCGATTTCAATTGCTCAATGGCATACGGAAGTTCGTTTTCAATTCTATGGTTGCGTTCCCTACGATCGTAGGAAACATCCGCAGTGTCATACCCGTGAATCAAACAAAGATAAAGTTCAATAATGTGTCTGGTATGCTGACCGATGCTCGAATTGGAAAGCACTTTGCATGACTGTGCATAACACTCCTCTGGGAGTTGCAAAAGAATTTGCATAAACTGCTCAAGGGTATCTATGGAAGATTTGAACATGATGATTAGGTTGTTTTATAGTTAAGTCGATTTTTAACCAATATGATCATAAGATAGAAAGAAAATCCAAAACAGAACATTAAATCTGTGGTCTCAAAATAGCAACATGTGTTGGACTTAAATACATTTGAAACACTACTGCTGTTTAATTTTTTCCCAATTGGTATCGGCTTTCGACTTTAATTCATTGGGAGATTCGTTACGCCAAAGTTCCAGTGTATTGGTTCTTCCTGCATTATAAAAGAGATACAATTTACCATCCCTGATTTCATAGGTTTCCGGGTTAATGCTCACTTTTTTGCCCGAAACAGCCACTGCATAGGCACAGTAACCTCCATATTGGGGAATATATTTGGCAGGATTTGACTTAAACTCGTTCAAGTGTTTCTGATTGGAAAATTTATAATTGATGCCATCGTATTCTGTAGCGATTTCCTTATTTCCTTCTTGGGGTTGTCCCTCAAAATAAGAAACCACATCATAACCGTTGGCTGCATATCCTCTTTTGGTATTATAATCTATGGATTGTGCCTGAAGAACAGTTCCAGCGATCAATAAAAGCATGAATATTATTTTTTTCATCTGAAATAATTGAAGGTTTCATTGTAGTCATCCTCAGGAAAAATCTGTGGATTTCCGGTTTTTAGTCCCATGGAATGCCTGTTCCTTTCAAAAGGAATCCAAAATTTTTCACTTTTCAATCCAAATATTTGAGAATTCTGCCACCAATTCCAGAAATATTGAGATTATTCTATCTTTAATGTGCACATATCAACTATACCCATGAAAAACAGCTGGACGCTTTCTTTTTTGTTAATCGCACTACTTAGCGGATGTTCAACTAAAGAAAAAAAAGACAATCCCAATGAAAATCTTATCGCAGCGCTGGAAACTGCCGCCTACGAACAGCTTTTGGATAAATGGTATCCTTTGGCCGTGGACACGGTTGACGGCGGATTTTACAGCGAACTTACGTATGATTTTAAGGTAGGTAAAAATCAAAATAAAATGATTGTTACCCAAGCCAGACATGTTTGGACTAACGCCGTGGCTGCAGAACACAAACCTGAACGAAAAGAAGAGTACCTTGCCAATGCCAAGCACGGATTTCAATTTTTACGGGATCACATGTGGGATGAGGTCAATGGTGGTTTCCATACGATGGTCACAAAAGAAGGGGAACCCAAGGAAGGTACCAAAACAGCCTATGGAAACTCTTTTGCCATTTACGGGTTGGCTGCCTATTACCGTACTTCCAAAAATAAAGAGGCGCTGGATTTGGCCAAAAAAACGTTCAACTGGTTGGAAGAAGGCAGCCATGATAGTATTCACAAGGGGTATTACCAAACCCTAAATATTGATGGCACACCGATTGAAAGAACGGAGGATACACCCACAAGCTCCAATTTAGGATACAAAGATTACAACAGTTCCATTCACTTGTTGGAAGCGTTGACCACCTTATATGAGGTTTGGCCCGATGCCATTGTGGAAGAACGTGTCAAGGAAATGTTGACCCTGATTCGGGATACCTTCACTCTGGAAAAAGGGTATATGCACCTGTATTTTAAGGGGGACTGGACACCTGTAACCTTTAAAGATGCCCCAAGGGATACCATCCTAGCCCATTTTTATCAGGATCATGTTACTTTCGGGCATGATGTAGAAACCGCATTTCTGATGTTGGAAGCATCAGAGGTTCTTGGCAATTGGCAACATGAAAAAACCCTGATAAAAGGCAAAAAGATGGTGGACCACTCCCTAAAAAATGGATGGGACAACGAGTTGGGCGGATTCTATGATGGTGGGTATTATTTTAAAGGTGAGGATTCCATCACCATTGTAAATCACCATAAAAATTGGTGGACCCAAGCTGAGGGATTGAACAGTTTATTGCTGATGGATTCTTATTACCCAGACGATCCCATGGCCTATCGAGCCAATTTTGACAAACTTTGGGAATACACCAACGAGTATCTTATGGACAAGGAGCATGGAGGTTGGTATGCATGGGGACAAGATACCCGACCAGAAACCAAAAACGACCCCAAAGGCCATATTTGGAAAAGTGCGTATCATAATTATAGAGCTTTGGCCACTTGTATAGAAACTTTGGAAAAGGGTCATAAAACTGAGTGACCCAAGGAGGATTCGCTTCGCGCTTCCAGACAAAGCTCCGCTTTGAAAATTGAAAACGCCAAAAATCAAAAAAGCAAGCTTTATAATTTTGCTTGCTTTTCCGATTTATTCGTGACCCAGGGAGGATTCGAACCCCCAACCCTCAGAGCCGAAATCTGATATTCTATCCAGTTGAACTACTGGGCCATATTTAACTCCTGAAAATGCAGGAGACACATTTTTTTGCTTTACGCTCAGACCGAAATCTGATATTCCCTGCCTGCGGCAGGCAAGTATCCAGTTGAACCCCGCCCGTACCGAACGGCACGTTCGGGCAGGTACTGGGCCTTATGTACTTTACGAACTCAATTTTGCCTTTACAATACTGGAAATGGTTTTTCCATCAGCTTGACCAGCCAATTCTTTGGAGACAATGCCCATGACCTTTCCCATATCCTGCATTCCAGAAGCGCCGATGGAATCGATGGTCTGTACAACCACTTTTTCTATCTCTTCTTCCGTAAGCTGCTCTGGCAAAAACTTTTCAATGACTGCTACTTGAGCCAATTCAGGCTCGGCCAAATCTTCGCGGCCTTGCTGCTGATAAATTGCGGCACTGTCCTTGCGCTGTTTTACCAGCTTTTGAACCAATTTCACCTCATCTTCTTCAGACAGTTCGGTGCCCACTTTTTCGGTCTTTGCCAACAAAATGGCAGATTTAATGGCTCGCAACGATTCCAAGGCGACTGAGTCCTTTGCTTTCATTGCGGCTTTCATTTCGGCCATCACTTTTTCCTGCAAATCCATTTCTGAATATTTTGGGCTGCGAAGATAAAAAATAAACCCGAAAGTCTCTTAACAATCGGGCTTATGCTTTCCATTAAAAAATGGATTTCAATTTAAACACTACTAATCAACATTATCGTGTAAAAAAGAGTTGTTGGAACGCAATTGTAAATCATCGTTGCTGTCCTCACTCAATGTAGTCCTAGATACTTTTTGCTCTTTGGGAACGTCGTTTAAATCCACGCCTTGGCGCTTGTATGCAGGTTGCTTCTCTATCTCGTCAATACTATTCCTGTTGTTTTGGAACTTGTAGTTGAAATTTTTCAATTTTTTGCGGCGCTCATCGGCGCGTTCTTTCAACAATTCACTAATGGAACTATTGAAAGGATTTACATTATTGGAATCCCCGTCACCTTCTTTGGAAGCTTCCATTTTGATGGTCTTTTTCTCAAAGACCAACTCATTTTCCACCAATTTAGGCTCATGGGTCTCTGCTTTTGACTTTGCCCCGGTAAGCTTGTTCTCCAACTCCATGTACTCTTCCAAATTGTATCGGGTCTCTCCTTCCTTCTTATATTCCAAAACAGGCTTCACCTCTACATATTCGTTGACATCAACATCGCCTATACCATCATCTAAATTAAAGGTAACGGTGTGTTCTTTTTCATCTTCCTCCTCTTCAACTTCATTGTTCAAGGGCATATCAAAGCTTAAGGTAAATTGATCTTCCTTTTCCTTTGGTGAAACAACTTCTGGATCCACTACCTCAATATCATTGATGATGTTCTTGGCTTCAATGATGATGAAATCATCTTCAACATATTCTGGAACAACTTCCTCGTAGAACACATTGAAATTTCTGATGTAACTGGTTGTTGGGATGAGATCTGTCTCAGGCTCCTCTATCTTATTTGGTTGCGCCTGAGCCTTAGGTTTTACCTCTTGTTTTTCTTCTTCAGGAGTTTCCAAAGTGTGCTTCACTATGGTAGGCTCCTGTGGTTGAACAGGTTCCTTTTCAATTTTCACTTCTTGAACCGATGTTGCTTCGGGTGTCAAATCTTGCTCCGCAGTCTGCTCGTCTTCCAAAGTGTAAAATACCTTTTTGGATTCGGTGTTGACAATGTTATCTTGTTGGTCCACATTGAATCCCGTAGCAATTACGGTAACCGCAATGGCTTCGCCCAAACTTTCATCTTCACCTACACCCATAATGATATTGGCACCGTGGCCAGCCTCAATCTGAATATGGTCATTGATTTCCCCAATCTCATCGATAGTGATTTCTTGCGACCCTGAAACAATCAAAAGCAACACATTCTTCGCTCCATTGATTTTGTTGTCGTTCAATAAGGGCGAATCCAAGGCCTTCATGATGGCCTCATTGGCCCTTGCAGAACCCGTTGCAGTTGCAGAACCCATAATGGCGGTTCCACTATTGGAAAGCACCGTTTTGGCATCCCTAAGGTCAATATTTTGTGTGTAGTGATGTGTAATTACCTCTGCTATTCCCCGTGCAGCAGTGGCCAAAACTTCATCCGCTTTTGAGAATCCAGCCTTAAACCCAAGATTGCCGTAGACTTCCCGTAGTTTGTTGTTGTTGATGACAATCAAAGAATCCACATTGGCACGCAATTTTTCTATCCCCAATTGCGCTTGTTTGTTTCGCATGGCGCCTTCAAACTGAAATGGAATGGTAACAATCCCCACGGTCAACACATCCAGTTCCTTGGCAAGCTTGGCAATTACAGGAGCTGCACCCGTACCGGTTCCACCACCCATTCCAGCTGTGATAAAGGCCATTTTAGTGGTATGCTCCAACATCCCTTTGATGTCTTCCATGCTTTCCAAAGCGGCCTGTTCCCCAATCTCAGGATTTGCGCCTGCTCCCAACCCTTCGGTCAAGGATACCCCCAATTGAATTTTATTGGGTACCGGGCTATTTTGTAGGGCTTGTGCGTCTGTGTTACAGATTACGAAGTCCACTCCATTGATTCCTGCTTGGAACATGTGATTGATGGCATTGCTTCCACCACCTCCAACTCCGATTACTTTTATTACGTTGCTCTTGTTCTTGGGCAAATCAAAAGCGATGTTATCAAATTCGGCGTTCTTACTCATAACGGTTGTGTTTCTTTTACGGGGTTATACTCTGCTTTGTATGGGGTTATTCTGCGTTATCCAAAAAATCCTTCAACTTCTCGGACCATTTGTCAAATATTGATTTTCGTTCTGTATCTGATTTCATGCTGGCTGGTCCTGACATTGATTCTTGACCCACCAACTCTTTTTCTTCTTCAGGAACTTGCTCCTCCTCATTTACGACTTGATTGCCAGTGGACTCCAACGCGTTCATTAAGAGACCTACTGCTGTTGCATAGAGCGGACTTGCCACTTCTTCATCTGAATCTCCTGCCAAATGCTCGTTAGGATAGCCAATACGGGTATCCATTCCGGTGATGTACTCCACCAGTTGCTTCAAATGCTTCAATTGGCTTCCACCTCCGGTCAATACAATCCCTGCAATCAGTTTTTTCTTTTGCTCTTCGTGACCATAGTTCTTGATTTCCACATACACCTGTTCCACAATCTCTACCACTCGGGCGTGAATGATCTTGGAAAGGTTCTTCAATGTGATTTCTTTCGGCTCACGACCACGAAGTCCAGGAATGGAAACAATCTCGTTGTCCTTGTTTTCACCGGGCCATGCGGAACCAAATTTTATCTTGAGGAGTTCTGCTTGTTTTTCGATAATGGAACAGCCTTCTTTGATATCTTCAGTGATGACGTTACCTCCAAATGGGATAACAGCGGTATGACGGATAATGCCATCTTTAAAAATGGCCAAATCGGTGGTACCACCTCCTATATCAATCAAGGCTACACCTGCCTCTTTTTCTTCTTGGCTTAACACAGCATCTGATGAGGCCAATGGTTCCAAAGTGATGTTACCCAAATCCAATCCGGCACTTTTAATGCACCTGCCAATGTTTTTGATGGACGAAACTTGCCCAACCACTACGTGAAAATTGGCTTCCAATCGGCCACCGTACATCCCTTTGGGTTGTTTTATTTCGGTTTGACCATCCACCTTGTATTCTTGTGGCAATACATGAATGATTTCCTCACCGGGAAGCATCACCAATTTGTAGACCTGGTTGCAAAGTCGATCTAAATCTTCATTGTTAATGACCTCTTCTGAATCCGGTCTGGTGATATAATCGCTATGTTGTAGGCTGCGGATATGTTGTCCGGCGATGCCCACCACCACGGAGCCAATTTTTAAACCGGAATTGACTTCGGCTTGCTCCACGGCTTGCTGAATAGAGGAAATGGTCTGTGTAATATTGTTGACCACCCCACGGTGCACACCTAGACTTTTGGACTTTCCAGTTCCTAAAATCTCAATTTTTCCATACTCATTTTCCCTACCAATGATTGCGACAATCTTGGTAGTTCCAATATCCAATCCAACTGAATAATTACCCTGTTCCATACGTTATATTTTGGTGCAAACCACTTGATTGTTGAACTCTAAACTCACTATTGCATAATCTGCCAAGGACAAATCCTTGGATGCCTTGGCGTAAAAAGCCATAAAATTTTTAAACTTCTCATTGAGATTTTCCACTCCTCCCAAATTGACCACAAAGTTTTCCATTCGGAATCTTAGTTGGTATTTCCCTTCCTTCACAATGTGTATCCCAATGACGTTTTTCCGAAGAAAGTCGTCACCGTTGATATAGTTCAAAATAACATAAGCGTCCTCCAAGGTTTTTCCCGTAACCTCACCTGTGATGATCGGAACCCGGGCCGAATGGTGCTTTGACAAAGGCATGCGCTCTCCCAAATCATCCAAATAAAATTTAGAGATTCCCTCTACTCTCCCAATTGGTTTACGCTGAACAATCTTAGAGACAAGTTCTCCGTTTACAGTAAGATAGACTTGGGCGTTTTTTACCATAGCATTGGATTGGATTACCTCCTCTATGGTATTCAAAACTAACTGTTCTTTGCCCCTATTTTTTACCGGTCCGTAATTTTGTATTAACAATTTATTAACCGCGTCCTCAGTGATGTACAAGTTGTTGTCACCCACAAATTTAACGGTGATTCCATCCACTTTTTTCTGTTTGCTCCTATGATCTGCAAAGCCGTAAAGCCCCACCACAGCTACGGACAAGCAAACTAACTTTATGTAATCCCAATTAACTCGCATACGCCAATTCTTTTTTGATTTTTGGCACCTCCATTCCAATATCGCCGGCTCCTAGAGCTACCAAAACTCCAGTTTTACATTGTTTTATTTCTTCTATTAATTTTGATTTGGGAATCAGTTTTTTGTGGGGGTTTTCTATTTTTTCCATTAGCCATTCCGAGCTAATTCCTTCTATCGGTTCCTCTCTGGCTGGATATATTTCTAGCATTAAAATCACATCAAATCGCGAAAGACTTTCGGCAAATTCATCTGCAAAATCCCTTGTGCGTGAAAACAAGTGGGGTTGAAAAATCACCGTAATCTTTTCACCGGGATGTACTTCGCGAATCGCTTGATACACCGCATCGATTTCTGCTGGATGATGGGCGTAATCATCGATAAAAGCAAAATCTTTTTCCTTGATTTGATACGAAAACCTGCGCTGCACTCCTTTAAAACTTGCTAAAGCCTCAGCAAGGCGGTGTGGTGGGCAGCCAGTTTGCACCGCCATCGCGAAAGCAGCTAATCCATTGAGCAAATTGTGCCTTCCGGGTTTGTTGAAACGCACCTGTTTCAACACCTCTGAAGGCGTTACTAAATCAAATACGTAGGTTCCATGTTCAACTTCAATATGTTCAATTCGGTAATCCGAACCATCTTCTATTCCAAATGTGATGCCTTCCAGCGGTAGTCCTTTTTTCACAAAAAGTGTTCCGCCCGGTTTTATTTTTTCTGTAAAATCTTTAAACGATTGCTGCAATTCTTCTTTGGTGCCATATATATCCAAATGATCGGCATCCATGGAGGTAATACAGGCCACATTTGGTGAAAGGCGCAAAAAGGAGCGGTCAAACTCATCTGCTTCCACCAC
>JAUIBH010000014.1 GCA_030427985.1 Bacteroidia bacterium
CCCAGACCGATGAAGCTTTTTTGCTGCTTGGGAAGGCCCGCTATTTTGACCAGCGCTATATTCCTGCATTGGAATCCTTCAATTATATCCTCAGAAAATATGTGGAGAGCGATAAACTGAACGAGGCCACCATTTGGCGCGAAAAAACCAATATGCGTTTGGACAATCCCGAAGTGGCCATCAAAAACCTGAAGCGATTGTTCAAGTATGAATCACTCAAAGATCAAGAATATGCCGATGCCAATGCGGTTTTGGCCCAGTGCTACATCAACCTGAATGCACCGGATACCGCAATTCAAAAACTTAAAATTGCCCAGGCCTACACCAAGAAAAATCCTGAAAAAGGAAGATACCTTTTTATAATAGGACAGCTTTTTAATCAAATGGGACATAAGGACAGTGCCAATTATGCTTATGATAAAGTCATTGACCTCAACCGCAAATCGCCCAGGGTGTATATGATCAATGCCCATCTTCAAAAAATTAGGAATACGGAAATCACAGATGCCAACCGGGAGGAACTATTGGAGTATCTGACCGATTTGGAAGAAAACCGGGAAAACCGTCCGTTTTTGGATAAGATCTATCGCGAAGTGGCCCAGTTTCATTTGGGCAATGAATCAGATAGTTTGGCTTTGGTGTATTACAATAAGTCGCTTCGAGCAACTCAGGGTGAACGGAAACTGAATGCCCTCAATTATCAAAGTCTGGCCGATTATTATTTTGATGAGGATGAATATAAAACGGCAGGCGCTTATTATGATAGCACTCTGACCAATCTTGCCGAAAACACAAGAAAGCATCGTGACATTAAAAAGAAACTAGACAATTTGGAAGATGTCATCAAATATGAGGACATTGTTCAATACACCGATAGTGTCATTACCGTTTACCAAATGCCCGAGGTGGAGCGAAAGGCCTATTTTGAAGAGCATATTGCAGAATTAAAGCGCAAGGCCGAAGAAGAGGAAGCAAAGAAACAACAGCAAGCCGAGGCCGGTTTTGCCACATTTGCAAACAGTAAAGGTGGAAAAGAAAATAAAGGGAAGTTCTACTTCTACAACATCACCAGTTTGGGGTATGGCAAAAACGATTTCAGAACCCGATGGGGTGACAGGACCTTGGAAGATGATTGGCGTTGGAGCAACAAATCCAGAACATTGGTGTCCGAGGCAACCGGGGAACAAGTGGCGGGTAACGATGCATCAACACAAAACCTTACCGAAGACCAAAAATATTCAGTGGATTACTATTTAGGGCAAATCCCTACGGATGCATCCGTAATTGACAGTCTATGGACAGAACGGAACTTTGCCAACTATCAATTGGGATTGATCTATAAAGAAAAATTTAAGGACAATCTTTTGGCCGCCGCCAAATTGGAACGGGTTTTGGCCTCCAATCCAGAGGAGCGTTTGATTCTTCCTTCAAAATATAATCTGTACAAGATTTATGAGGAAAGCGGGAGTCCGTTGGCTCAGAATATGAAACAGGATATCATCACCAACCACTCGGATACCCGTTATGCAGAGATTTTGTTGAATCCACAAGCGGTCTTGGCAGGAAATACGGATAGCCCTGATGCACGGTACGCGGCTTTGTTCAAACTATACGAACAACAAGAATATTTGCAAGTCATTACCTTATCAGAAGAATACATCAACAAATTTACTGGCGACCCCATCGTTCCCAAATTTGAAATGTTGAAGGCAAACGCCATTGGTCGCTTGCAAGGCTTTGAACAGTTTAAAGATGCCTTGAACTATGTGGCCCTGACCTATCCCAACAATCCCGAAGGAAAAAAAGCAGAGCAAATTGTGGAAGAGCAATTGCCCAAATTGGAAAAGAAGGAATTCTCTCCAGAAACGGGTTCCACGGGAACCTCAAACTGGAAGGTGGTCTTTCCATTTAAAATAAGGGACGACGAAAAAGCGTTAATCTTAAAGAAGCGATTGGAGGATGCCATTAAAGAGCTTAACTATAAAAATGTGGTTTCCAAAGACATTTATAATTTGGAAGACGAGTTTGTGGTGGTGCATGGATTCCGATCTAAGGATTTTGCCCTGGGCTTTGCAGAGCTTATTAAAAACAATAAGGACTACCGCATTAAAGATGAGAATTTTGTAGTTTTATCGGAGAACTATAAAATTGTTCAGGTCCACAAAAATTTAGAATCATACAAAGAACATATTTTAACCCCAAAACCCTAGAACACAATGTTTTCTGACAACAAAAAACCCAGACCTATGAATGAACTTGGCGGACAGCCCAACAGAATTGAAAAGAACACCAAGATAAAAGGAGACATTACTTCCGAAGCCGATTTTAGAATCGATGGCAAACTGGAAGGCAATGTAAAAACCTCCGGCAAGGTGGTCATTGGAAAAGATGGCTACATCAACGGAAAAGTGGAATGCGTAAATGCGGATATTGAAGGGAAGTTCAACGGCGAACTCAACGTAAAAGATTTACTTTCCTTAAAAGCTTCCGCTCTTATTGAAGGTACCGTATCCGTTGCAAAATTGGCCGTGGAGCCGGGAGCAACTTTTAACGCAGCCTGTACCATGGGCAAAGGTGCAACCACGAATTCTTCATCGTCTTCAGCAGCACCAAAATTGGAGTCTACCAAAAGCAATGAGCCAGCAAAAGCCTCCTAAAAAAAAGAATACCTTTAGAAATGCGGCCATCCTTACAGGCATCGGCTTTGAAATGGGGGCTATCATTTATTTGTCCGTCCAAGGCGGAAAATGGTTGGACGCCGAATATCAAAATGAAAAGAATATTTTTACGGTAATTGCCACTTTATTGGGAGTGGCAATTTCTATTTGGCTAGTTTTGCAGCAGTTAAAACGTATTAAATACTGATGTTAAAACGCAACCTGTTCGCCCAGTTTCTTATCCTTCTTTTGATTTTATTGGTTTTAGCTTTTGCAGGGCATTTGTATGTCTTATCTAGCAAAGAGCTTCCACTTTATGGTAATCTAATTGTGCGCTCCTATGTAATCAATGGGATTTTGGCTGCGATTATTTTTGGATTGCTCTTCCGTTTTAGGGAACGGTTGAAGAACCAAATCGGGTTTTTGTTTATGGCCGGAAGCTTGGTTAAATTTGTGTTTTTCTTCGTCTTTTTCTATCCAACTTACATAAGCGATGGGGACATGTCCGGTCAAGAATTTGCTGCTTTTTTTGTCCCCTATGCCATCGCTCTTTTTCTGGAGACTTTTTTTGCTTCGCGAATGCTTAAAATTTTAGAGGAATCCTCTGAAGATTAGGCGACTCAAAATCCTCAAAAATAAAAGTTTGAAAGCTTTTTTCTTTTTGGAAGAATGGCTTACATTTGCACCGATTTTGAGAGACCGATATTTTGAGCGAAATGCGAAAGACTTTTTTTACGAGATTACTTCTTGTCGGAACACTATTGTTGGCCCAGTTCACTTTTGCGAAGGAACAGGAACACGAAACTGAAGAACACGGCAAGGACCTAAAGACTGAAATTAAGGAGTACATTTCACACCACCTTAAGGATTCTCACGACTTTTCCTTGTTTTCGTACACCACAGAAAGTGGAGAGCACAAATATGTTGGTTTTCCATTGCCCGTTATTTTAATTGACGATGGCCTGAAGGTTTTCTCTTCCTCAAAATTCCATCACGGGGAAACCGTGGCCGAAGTAGACGGCAACTATTACAAGCTGTACCATAGCAAAATCTATAAGACAGATGCTGAGGGCACCATTACCTATGATGAAGAGCACCATCCTACCAACGTAAAACCGTTGGACTTTTCCATCACCAAAAATGTGGTAATGATCATTGTTACCGGTTTGTTGATGTTGTGGCTGTTCACCAGCTTGGCAAGATCTTATGCCAAGAACGGAGGTATTCCAACTGGAGTTGGTCGCTTCTTTGAGCCTATCATATTATATATAAGGGATGATATTGCCAGACCTAACATCGGAGAGGCAAAGTATAAGAAGTACATGCCCTATTTGTTGAGCATCTTCTTCTTTATCTGGTTCTTGAACATTTTTGGCCTGACCCCACTGGGTATCAATGTAACAGGAAACATCGCCATCACGTTTGCGTTGGCCTTGATGACCTTCTTGTTCACCAACTTTACCGGAACAAAAGATTATTGGGGACACCAGTTCAATCCACTGGGCAACACCATGCCTTGGTACGCCAAGATACCGTTATATATCATCTTGGTTCCCATTGAAATTTTAGGATTGTTCATTAAGCCATTCTCGCTGTTGATTCGTTTGTACGCGAACATGCAGGCAGGACACATTGTATTGATGAGCTTAATCGGGTTGATGTTCATCTTTAAAAGTTGGATTGGAAGCCCATTGTCCTTCGGACTGGCCTTTGCCATTTCATTGATAGAAGTATTGGTAGCGTTGCTACAAGCCTATATTTTCACCATGTTGAGTGCGTTGTACTTCGGATTTGCTTCCGAGGATCATCATGCAGAAGGTCATGAAGATGACCCAGAGTTGGCGCATCTATAGGATATGTTGTTCCCGCTGTTCCCTGAGCGTAGTCGAAGGGAAGCAGGAATCAAGTAAAAGTAAATTGAATTTTAATTTTTAAACTAGATAGATATGGAAGTTCCAGTAATGGTAGGTGCAGGTTTGGTTGTAATCGGTGCAGGTATCGGTATCGGTAAAATTGGTGGTTCCGCTATGGAAGCCATCGCTCGTCAGCCTGAAGCTTACGGAAAAATCCAAACAGCGATGTTGATTGCAGCAGCGTTGATTGAAGGTATTGGTTTTGCTGCGCTATTTGCAGTGTAATCAAAAAATCCAGAGCAAAAGTTGTAACGGTTGGTTGCAACTTTTGCTTCATTTTTAGTTTAAAAGCACAAGAATAAAGCATAGATATGGAAAAGTTATTGGAAGAGTTTTCGTTGGGACTGTTTTTTTGGCAAACCATTTTGTTCGGATTGCTGTTGTTCCTATTGTGGAAGTTTGCATGGAAACCTATCCTTAAGGCCGTAAATGATCGTGAAGAAGGCATCAAGAATGCTTTGGATGCTGCCGATGCTGCCAAAAAGGAAATGCAAAACGTTACTGCCGATAGCGAAAAATTGTTGAAGGAGGCCAGAGCAGAGCGCGATGCCTTGTTGAAAGAAGCTAGAGAGCTTAAGGACGGTATCGTTTCCGAAGCCAAAGAGCAGGCCAAGGTTGAAGGTGATAAAATGATCAAGCAGGCCCAGGCCACCATCGAAAGTGAAAAGAAAGCTGCCGTTGCCGATATTAAAGCACAAGTAGCCAACCTTTCCTTGGAAATCGCAGAGAAAGTCATCAAAGAAGAATTGTCCGACAAGAAGAAGCAACAGAAGTTGGTGGATGATATGTTGGGCGACATCAAATTGAATTAAAAATTAAGGTATTGGTGTGCTAAGGTGCGGTTGCGAAATAAGTTCAACTTAACCTTTCACCATTAACCCAATAACCTAAAGAATATGAACCAAAACAGGGCAGCCATACGCTACGCAAAAGCAACCTTGGATTTTGCTATCGAAAAGAAAGCGGCAGAGGCCGTTGAAAAGGATATGCGAACTATTTCAGCGACCATTTCTGAAAGTAATGATTTAAAGAAACTTTTGGACAGTCCCGTTGTAAAGAGCGAGGTAAAGAAAAATGCTTTGCTAGAAATTTTCAAGGACTCCTCGGAAATTACCAAAGGACTTATTGAGACTTTGATAAGCAACAAAAGGGTGGCCATGTTGCAGGAAGTGGCTTTTAAATATATCATCCTTCATGAAAAATTGAAAGGAGAAGATGTAGCCTTTGTAACCACAGCCGTTCCTTTGACCGCTGATTTGGAAAAGAAAGTATTGGCCGAGGTGAGCAAGATCACTGGAAACAAAGTCACAATCGAGAACAAGATTGACGAAAGCATTATTGGTGGATTTGTATTGCGCGTTGGCGATTTACAGTATGATGCCAGCATCGCAAACAAATTGAACAGTTTAAAAAGAGAATTTACAAATAGTCTATAAAAATGGCAGGAGTAAAAGCCGCTGAGGTATCAGCAATTTTGAAAAAACAGTTATCAGGTTTTGAGGCTACCGCTTCTTTGGATGAAGTAGGTACCGTATTGCAAGTAGGGGATGGTATTGCCCGTGTGTACGGACTTTCCAATGCCCAGTACGGGGAGCTTGTGGAGTTTGATGGTGGAATGGAAGGTATCGTTCTTAACCTTGAGGAAGATAACGTAGGTGTGGTTTTGTTGGGTCCAACCAAAGAAATTGTGGAAGGAGCCACCGTAAAAAGAACACAACGTATCGCATCCATTAAAGTTGGTGAAGGAATTGTTGGCCGTGTAGTGGATACCTTGGGTAACCCTATTGACGGTAAAGGACCTATCGCCGGAGAAACCTATGAGATGCCTTTGGAGCGTAAAGCACCTGGTGTAATTTTTAGACAACCTGTAAACGAACCTTTGCAGACTGGTATCAAAGCGATTGACGCGATGATTCCGGTGGGTCGTGGACAAAGGGAGTTGGTTATTGGTGATAAACAGACAGGTAAAACTACCGTTTGTATTGATACCATCTTGAACCAAAAAGAATTTTACGATGCTGGCGAGCCAGTTTACTGTATCTATGTAGCTGTTGGTCAGAAAGCATCCACAGTTGCTGCCATTGCAAAGACATTGGAAGACAGAGGAGCTTTGGCGTACACCACTATCGTAGCGGCCAACGCATCTGACCCTGCCCCTATGCAGGTATATGCTCCTTTCGCTGGTGCAGCGATTGGGGAGTACTTCAGGGATACAGGTCGTCCTGCTTTGATCATCTATGATGATTTGTCAAAACAAGCGGTGGCCTATCGTGAAGTATCCTTGTTGTTGCGTAGACCTCCAGGACGTGAAGCATATCCTGGTGACGTTTTCTACCTGCACTCAAGATTGTTGGAGCGTGCTGCAAAAGTGATTGGGGATGATGAGATTGCAAAGAACATGAACGACCTTCCAGAGGTGTTGAAACCAATGGTAAAAGGTGGTGGTTCATTGACCGCATTGCCTATTATTGAAACTCAAGCAGGTGACGTATCAGCGTATATCCCAACCAACGTAATTTCCATTACCGATGGTCAGATATTCTTGGAGCAAGATTTGTTCAACCAAGGGGTGCGTCCTGCGATCAACGTGGGTATCTCTGTATCCCGTGTGGGTGGTTCTGCACAGATCAAGTCCATGAAGAAAGTGGCCGGTACCTTGAAATTGGACCAAGCCCAGTTCCGTGAATTGGAAGCTTTTGCCAAGTTTGGTTCCGATTTGGATGCCGCTACCTTGAATGTAATTGAAAAGGGACGTAGAAACGTGGAAATCTTGAAACAAGGTCAGAACGATCCGTTCACCGTTGAAGATCAGGTAGCTATCATCTTTGCAGGTTCCAAGAACTTGTTGCGTGATGTTCCTGTGGATAAGGTAAAGGAGTTTGAAAGAGATTACTTGGAGTTCTTGAATGCAAAGCACAGAGGTGTATTGGATAGCCTAAAGGCCGGTAAATTAACCGATGAGGTTATCGATACCCTAACTGCGGTTGCAAAGGATCTTTCAGGAAAGTATAAATAAGTTCAGAGTTCAGAGTTCAGAGTGATGGGTTATGAGTAAATTGGAAAACAGTCCTATAAGGATTAAAAGTTTTCAGTTTGCATGTGAAATTGTCCATTACTGTGATGTGCTAAAGAACAATAAAGATTTTGAGATAGCTTCTCAATTGTTAAAAAGCGGAACGAGTATTGGTGCAAATACTAGGGAAGCACAAAGAGGGGTTAGCACAAAAGATTTTAAAAATAAATTTGGGATAGCTTTAAAGGAGGCTGATGAAACCAAATATTGGTTGGAGATTCTGGAAGCAACTGGTAGAGAAGTCCCTAAAGATTTAATGGAAAAGTGTGAGGAGTTAATGCGTATACTGGTTGCGATTATCAAAAACTCTTAACTCATCACTCCTAACCCATAACTGTAAAAAATGGCGAATCTAAAGGAAATACGGAATAGGATTTCATCCATCTCTTCAACGATGCAAATTACAAGTGCCATGAAAATGGTTTCTGCTGCCAAGTTGAAGAAGGCCCAAGATGCCATTACGGCGATGCGTCCTTATTCGGATAAACTTACCGAGTTGTTACAAGGACTAAGTGCCAGTTTGGATGGTGACGCTGGAAGTGCATTTACGGACAGCAGACCTATAAACAAAGTTTTGGTGGTTGCCATCACCTCTAACCGAGGTTTGTGTGGAGCGTTCAATTCCAACATCATCAAACAGAGCCGGACTTTGGTAGGGCAAACCTACGCTGGAAAGCAAGTAGATTTTGTGACCATTGGAAAGAAGGCTAACGATATTCTTCGTAAAAAGAATACCATCGTGGCCAATCATAGCGATGTTTATGATGATTTAACTTTTGATAACGTGGCTGATATTGCTCAGTTTTTGATGGATTGGTTCACAGAAGGCAAGTATGACCGAATCGATTTGGTCTATAACAAGTTCAAGAACGCCGCCACTCAGATTGTAATGACCGAGCAGTTTTTGCCCATCGCTATTTCTGAAGAGAATGGTTCCAATGTTTCAGATTACATTTTTGAGCCGTCCAAGGCTGAAATTGTGGAACAATTGATTCCAAAATCATTGAAGACCCAATTGTTCAAGGCTGTAAGGGATTCCTTTGCCAGTGAGCACGGTGCCCGTATGACAGCCATGCACAAAGCAACGGATAATGCTGCTGAACTGCGAGATGAATTAAAATTGACGTACAATAAAGCCCGTCAAGCTGCCATTACCAACGAGATTTTAGAGATTGTAGGTGGTGCCGAGGCATTGAACAACTAATAGGATTACACTTTAAAAATATAAAGAGCCGCTTTAAAAGCGGCTTTTTTTGTCTACACATCTTTTTCCCGTAATTGGACTAAAGTGTTTTATGTAACTTGTGGGCACCTAGCAAAGGTCATAAAAGAGAACACACCTATTGAACCCGTTAAAAAGGCTTTTTAAACAGACTTTTATTTATGGACTGGCCACGGTGATGCCGCGTGTCATTTCCTTTTTCCTGTTGCCGCTGTACACTGCCGTTTTTGAAAATGCTGCGGGCTATGGGCAATACACCAATATCTATGCTTGGATTGCCATTTTCAATGTCTTTTTGGCCTACGGTATGGAAACCGCTTTTTTTAGGTTCTACCATAAATCCGAGGATAAGGAAAGAATAATATCTACCTCGCTGATTTCTCTTTTAGGGTCATCCCTTTTGTTTTTGATTTTGGCATTGGTGGTAAAGCAGTGGTTGTCCGGCGTTACCAATATCAATCCGGATTATATCAAATTCACCACTTTTATCTTGGTGTTGGATGCCTTGGTCATTATTCCGTTTGCTTTGTTACGCGCACAGGAGAAACCCATGAAATATGCGGTGCTGAAAACCATTAATGTGGCCATAAATTTGGCATTTAATGTGTTTTTCTTGCTGATTTTACCCAAAATGGTACAAGAGGAACAGACGGGATTTTTTAATGCCATCTATAAAGAAAATTGGGAAATCCATTACGTTTTGCTGTCAAATGTAATTGCAAGTGGTATTACCTTATTGATTTTGTTGCCCACATACTTTAAGGTTTCATACCGATTTGATGTCGCTCTTTGGAAACAAATGCTAAAATATGCAGGTCCTGTAATGATTGCTGGAATAGCGTTTACCATAAACGAGGTGCTAGATAAAATTCTGCTGACAGAAATATTACCCGCCGACATTGCAGAATCAGAAGTAGGCAAATATGGGGCGTGCTACAAACTAGCGTTATTCATGACTCTGTTCGGAACAGCCTTCCGGATGGGAGTGGAGCCCTTTTTCTTCAGTCATGCCAAAACCGAAAAACCTCAAAAAACCTATGCGCAGATTACCAATTATTTTGTGATTTTGGGAAGTGTTATTCTTCTGGGGGTTGTGGCCTATATAGATCTTTTAGGCAAGTTGTTAATTCGAAACCCCATTTATTGGGAAGCATTGGATGTGGTTCCCATTATCCTTTTGGGAAGTTTTTGTCTTGGAATTTACCATAATCTGTCCGTATGGTACAAAGTAACCGACCAAACCAAATTTGGAGCCTATATTTCATCCATTGGAGCCTTGATTACCCTGATTATTAATGTTGGGCTCATACCAAAAATTGGTTACATGGCCTCAGCTTTGGCCACCTTGGCTGCCTATGGTAGTATGATGATGTTGTCCTATTTCTTCGGAAGAAAATACTACCCCGTACCCTACAACATGCGGAAAATAATCTTCTACCTTTCTGTTTCAATTCTCTTTTCTGCCCTTTCCTTCTACGTTTTTAATAGAAATTTAATAGCGGGCAGCCTACTTCTTTTGTTATTTTTGGGATTGATTTACAGAATGGAAGGAGATAATTTAAGAAGCATATTTTTAAAGCGTGAAGATTAAGATCATTAACAAGTCAAGCCATAAACTGCCTCATTATGAGACTTTGGCTTCTGCTGGCATGGATTTAAGGGCCAATATTGATTCGGCCATTGTATTAAAACCCTTGGAACGGGCCATTGTCCCCACTGGAATTTTTATGGAACTGCCCATTGGTTATGAAGCCCAAGTACGGCCACGTAGTGGTTTGGCGGCCAAAAAGGGGATATCTGTCCTCAATGCCCCTGGAACCATTGATGCAGATTATCGAGGAGAGGTGGGTGTGATTTTGGTGAACCTTTCCTCTGAAGAATTTGTGGTAGAAAATGGAGAGCGCATTGCTCAAATGGTCATTGCCAAACACGAACGGGCCGAATGGGAGGAAGTGGAATCCCTTTCGGAAACTGGCAGAGGAGCTGGTGGATTTGGGAGTACTGGCACCAAATAAAGAAAAATGTCAGGTCGAGCGCAGTCGAGACCTTTTAAATAGAAGTATAATCAATAAAGATACCCGCCTTCGCGGGCATTTATATGAAAATAATCGTACCTATGGCGGGAAGAGGTTCCCGATTACGACCACATACGCTAACTGTTCCAAAACCGCTAATTCCTGTTGCGGGGAAACCCATTGTGCACCGTTTGGTAAGCGATATTGCCAAGGTATTGGGTGAACCAATCGAGGAAGTAGCCTTTATTCTAGGCGACCCCGCGTTTTTTGGAGATGATGTTGTGGAAAGTTTGATGCAATTGGCGGAAGAATTGGGAGCAAAAGGTTCCATTTACAGGCAAGACCAGCCTTTGGGAACCGGTCATGCCATTATGAGCGCCAAGGAATCACTGAGCGGCCCTGCGGTAATTGCTTATGCCGATACGTTGATTCGAGCTGATTTTGACCTGGACAAAAGCGCAGACAGTGTTATTTGGGTAAAGCAAGTGGAACACCCCGAAGCCTATGGTGTGGTAAAATTAAGCGAGCAAAACCAAATTGTGGAACTCGTGGAAAAGCCGAAAGAGTTTGTATCTGATTTGGCGGTGATTGGTATTTATTACTTTAAAGATGTGGGTGTCCTAAAAAATGAATTGCAGCATGTGCTGGACAATGACATTACCCATGGCGGGGAATATCAAATCAATGATGGGATAAAACGTATGATGGAAAAGGGCATGAAATTTGTTCCTGGTAAGGTGGATGAATGGATGGATTGCGGAAACAAGAATGTGACCGTGGAAACCAATCAACGCATGTTGGATTTCTTGGATAAAGATGGGGAAAAACTGATTTCCAATTCGGTGAAACAAGAAAACGCTAATATTATTGAACCCTGTTTTATCGGGGAAAATGTGGTGATTAAGAACACTACGGTTGGACCTTACGTTTCTGTGGGGTCTAATACGGTTTTGGAGAATTCCACCATCAAGAACAGTCTTATCCAAAGCAATAGCAAAATATACAATGCCAATTTGGATAATGCCATGATTGGAAATCATGTTGTTTTTAATGGTAATTTTGAAACTATAAGTATTGGAGATTATTCTGTTTTGGAATAAGGTAATACAACTTTTTTTAGATGTTATGATGTTTGGGGTAGTATGAATGGTAAGTTTCTTTTTTGGTTGTGCTTAGTTGTGTCCGTTGTGACATACAGTCACACCTATGCCCAAGAAGAACAGGAAAGTGCAGAGGTGTATCTTGAAGAATATACCGATGAGTTTCAGGAAAACTTCTTTGAGGCCTTAAAGCAAAAAGGCATTCAAAACTATGATCGCGCTATTGATTTGTTGCTCAAGTGTAAGCAGTTAGATTCATCCAACAGTGTAGTGGATTATGAATTGGCCAAAGCCTATTCATTGGACCAACAACATATATTGGCCCAAGAATATGCCGTTAAGGCCCTCAACGCAGAACCAACCGATTTTTGGTATTTAGACAATCTCCTTCATGTTTTGGAAAAGGAAGGAAGTCCTCTGGAATCGGTTAAACAGGATATCCCTTTTACCAACCAAAAGCTGCAACAAAATTTGGCGCTGGGCTATTTCAAGATGAGAAAGTATAACGATGCCCTTAAGGTTTTGGAAGGTTTGGGCAGCTCCAAGTTTACAGAAGAATTGACCTCAAAAATCAATGATTCCCTTCAGAAAAAAGAGGACCAAAAAGTAATTTCGGTGGCAACAAACGAGAAAAAGGATTCCAATGATCCAACTGCACAGTATCGTTCACAGATAGAAGAACTGTTGTCTGAATCAGATTTCGGGCAGGCACTGGCCCTCTCCAAAGAAGCTTTGGATTCGTATCCGCTACAGCCCTATTTTTATTATGCATATGGAACGGCGTTGAACAACACCTCCAATGCCAACAAAGCCATTGAGGTTTTGGAAAGTGGCTTGGATTACCTTTTGGACGATGATCAATTGGCCAACAAAATATATGGCGAATTGTCCAAAGCATACACAAGTATTGGCAATACATCAAAGGCCAATGAATATTTGAACAAGATAAAACCGGGATTATGAAGATTGAGTTGAGCTATTTCGGAAAGAGTCGGTTTTGGGTGTTGATTTTGTCAATACTTACACTCGGCGCATGTAAAAGTACCAAGACCATTACCAGTGGAGAAGTGGATTCCCGAATGTCCGCCAAGAATATTATTGATAACCACTACACTAACCAACCCAACTTCAGGACCTTGAGCGGACGAATTAAAATTGATTATTCCAATGGGGAGGAAAGCCAAGGGGTAAATGTTAGCCTTAGGATGGAAAAGGATAAAGTCATTTGGATGAGTGCTCCATTGGGTATGTTAAAGGCACATATCACTCCAAACAAAGTGTCGTTCTACAACAAGCTCCAAAATGAATACTTTGATGGCGACTTTAGTTATTTGAGTCAGGTTTTGGGAACCGAGCTCGATTTTGACAAAGTTCAGAACCTGCTTTTGGGCAATGCGGTGCTCGATTTAAGAAAAGAAAGATTCACATCTTCCATTACAGAAGGCAATTACCAGCTGAAACCCAAAAAGGTGAGAGATTTGTTCAAAATCCTATTTCAGGTAGAACCAAAAAACTTTAAGATTGTTACGCAGCAAATCTCCCAACCGGATAATTTTCGGCAGTTACAAGCAAAATATACCTATCAGAATGTTTCAGATAATGTACTTCCAGATGAAATTAAGATTTTGGCGGAAGACAAAGGGGAGTTGACGACCATTGACCTCAGTTTTCGCAATCTTGAATTGAATAAATCAATGAGTTTTCCGTATAAAGTACCAAAGGGGTTTGATAAAATTACATTAAAGTAATATGAGATATAAAGCATCATATTATCTTTATTTGCTGATTGTTACAATTCTTCTGTCTTTTTCAGGGATTGCACAAACAAGTGAACAAAAAGCCCTGGAGGCCAAAAGGGAGCGGTTACAGGAAGAAATCAAGGAAATCAATAGATTGCTCTTTGCCGAACGCAAGGAAAAGGGGTCTATTTTAGATCAAATGGAGGCCTTGGACAATAGAATCAATGTGCGTCAAGAGCTGATTCGCGTTACCAATCAACAATCCAATTTGCTGAACAGGCAAATCAATGTTAACATCAGAAACATCAGCAAACTTCGGGAAGATTTAAAAATATTAAAGGAGGATTACGCCAACCTCATTCAAAAAACCTATCAAAATAAATCCCAGAACAATAGATTGATGTTTTTGCTTTCCGCTGAAAATTTCTTCCAAGCATTCAAGCGATTGCAATACATGCAACAATATGCCAAACATAGAAAGAAGCAAGGTGAAGGTATCATAAAAAAGACCGAGGAACTTGCCCAATTAAACAAGGACCTGGTGGAACAGCGAAAGCAGAAGGATCAACTTGTGGCCGAAAACACCAAGGCAAAAAACGAGCTGTCCAAAGAGGTGGAATCTCAACGAGACCTTCTGAGAAGTGTTCGCCAAAATGAAGCGAGGTATACCGCAGCCATAGCCGAAAAGCAAAAGGAAGCACGTAGAATTGAAAGAGAAATTGAGCGGTTGATACGAACCGCCATCGCCAGTTCAAATAAAAGTTCGGGTAGCAGCAACACCAGTAGTGCAAAGTTTGCTTTGACCCCAGAGGCCAAATTGGTAGCGGATAACTTTTCAGCCAATAAAGGAAGGCTCATTTGGCCCGTTGAAAAAGGAATCAAAAGCCAAGGGTACGGCGAGTACGCAGACAAATTGTACCCTGGCATAAAACACCGAAACAATGGCGTAACAATTACTACCGACAAAGGCGGTAAGGCCAGAGCTATTTTTGAAGGAGAGGTAATCGCTATATTCTCTGTTCCCGGTGGGGGAAGGGCCGTGGCTTTAAAGCATGGAAACTACATCAGTACCTACTATAATTTGTCCACCTTATATGTTCAAAAAGGTACTAAGGTAGCCGCTAAAGAAGAGCTGGGAGAAATAAATACCAATCGGTCTGACGGCACTACCAAAATGAAATTCTATTTGTATCAAGATTCCAATCGACTCAATCCGGAGGATTGGATATATCAATTGTAACACATGAAGAAAATTACCAACCTACAAGGAACGTTTCAATTGCATAACGGGGTCCAGATGCCCTATTTAGGACTTGGCGTTTATCTATCCGAAGATGGTAGTGAAGTTATCAATGCTGTAAAAGATGCCCTAAACCACGGATATCGGCATATTGATACCGCATCATTCTATCATAATGAAGCTGGGGTAGGAACCGGCATCAAGGAAAGTGATGTGGATCGCAAAGACGTTTTCTTGGTGACGAAAGTGTGGAATACCGAACAGGGATATGAAAATACCTTAAAAGCGTTTGATGCTAGTTTAAATCGATTGGGCACGGACTACCTCGACCTATATCTAGTACATTGGCCCAAGGAAGGACTTTATAAGGACACTTGGAGAGCTTTAGAGAAGTTGTACAAAGAAAAACGGATTCGAGCCATTGGTGTAAGCAACTTTTTACAACACCACTTGGAAGATTTATTGACCACAGCGGAGATTGTGCCCATGGTCAACCAAATGGAGTTCCACCCCTATTTGGTGCAGCAGGACCTTATTGACTTTTGTAACTCAAAAGGCATTAAATACGAAGCCTGGTCCCCACTTATGCAGGGCAATATTTTTGATCTGGACATCATGAAGGATTTGGCAACGAAGTATAACAAGACCATTGCCCAAATCGTATTGCGTTGGGATCTTCAAAAAGGCGTGGTCACCATTCCAAAATCATCCAATAAAAATCGCATTATTGCCAATGCAGACCTTTTCGATTTTGAACTAACTGAAGAAGATGTGAAACTATTGGACAACTTGGACCGTGGCAAACGATTTGGCCCAGATCCCGATAACTTCGACTTTTAGTTAAAGGATAGTTACATTTAGGGATTCTTAGTTCTAGTAGCGCAGCGGTCTTATTTCTGATATCTATTCTGAAGTAAACAACGCCTTAAGCTCCGTGGCATCGGAAGGCTTCAATTTTCCGGCAAGTACCAGACTCAATTGCTTTCGCCGTAATGCAGCGGCATAGCGTTCCTTTTCCAAATCGGTTTCAGGCTCCAAAGGAGGCACTTCAGTAGGTTTTCCGGTATCATCCACCGCCACAAAGGTATAAATGGCCTCATTGGCCTTGGTCCGCTCTCCAGTAAAGCGATCTTCAATCCAAACATCAATAAAGATTTCCATGGAGGTTTTAAAAGCGCGGGAAACAGCAGCTTCCACGGTTACCACACTTCCCAATGGCACAGCGCGATTGAAGGCCACATGGTTCACTGAAGCGGTCACCGTAATCCTTCTACTATGCCTACGCGCCGAAATACTGGCAGCACGATCCATTCGGGCTAAAAGCTCGCCTCCAAAAAGATTGTTCAAGGGGTTGGTCTCGCTGGGCAGTACCAAATCGGTCATTACCGTGCGTGATTCATTGGGAGTTTTAGCGCGCATACCTTGTGATTTTGCGCAAAGATATTGAAGTGCGGTATGGTTTTAAAGAAAAGAAGGCTTATTTCTCAGAAAGCAACCAAGCATCGCGTGATTCCGTGGCTTTTACCTTTCTCAAGAAAACCAAGGCATCTTTGGGGTCCTCAAAGCTATCGTAGGCGACCTGGTGTAGCCCATATTTGTTGACACCCAAATAAAATGCACTGTACCCTTTTTCCTTGAGTTGATTCACCCGTTTTTCAGCATTTTGTTCCATCCGGTAGGCACCGGCAATAACATGGTGTTTACCCAACTGCTTTTTGCTGACATTGATGTTGATGGCCGGAAGCTCCAAAGGGTCACTTTCAAAGAAAGTCGCTTCCTGAATCAATCGGGACACCTCCTGTTGGGCATCTTGTTGGGCGGCCACCTCTTTTTGTTGCAAATCACCATATGTTCGGTATGAAGTTACACCCAACGAAATGGCCAAAAGGAAAATGGCAGCATATTTCAGCCATGGTCTGAACGAGGTTTCCTCGCGTTTTTCTGGAGTGATGATGAACGGAATCTTTTCTTCCAACTCCTCAACCTCTTCTTTCAATACCTCACGTTGAATGGGTGTTGCCGCAAATGAGGCTAATCCAAATGAAGAAGTCAAATAATTGACCCTGTTTTCTGGCTGAAATTGAATGCGTTGTTCGCGGTTGAGCCAAAGTTTCCCAATTCCAAAAAGTTCGAGACTTTCACCAAGCTCCAATTTTTTGTTCCACTCCTCAGCAACATTTTCCACTTCTTGAAGCAATTCTTCATAACCCAACTTTTTTTCCTTCGCAATATGTGATACCAATAGCCCATCATTTTTGGACAATTGGGCATTAAAGGAAATGGACTTGGAAGGAGGAATCAGGGTGTTGGTTGCAGTATCAATTTCTGCGGATTTTCCATGCGCCAAGAAAGCCCCAAAACCAGGAACCACGACACAATTATATTCAAACAGGAGTTTTTCTATGTAGGAGTCAATCCGCATAGCCACAAATATTGTAAAAAAAGCAAGAGCACAAAATAAGCAGCATAACTTTTTATTAACATTTGAAAATCTGTATTTTGTGGACAACTTTGACGCCCAAATCAAATGACTGAACCTGAAATTATTGCGGCGCTGCGCTTGCAGGCCATTCCAAATATTGGCGATGTTACCGCTAAAAAATTAATTGCACATTGCGGTAGTCCAACGGCCGTTTTTGAGGACAAAATGCAACACCTTTTAAAAATTGACGGTATAGGCCGATTCACCTTGAATGGACTTTATGATGCTGCCTATTTGGATGAAGCTGAAGCGGAATTTCATTTCATATCCAAAGAAAACATTGCCTTGTCCTATTTTACGGATGATGACTACCCGTACTACCTGAAGCATTGTCTGGATGCGCCCATCTTGTTGTTTCAACGAGGCAATATCAACCTAAACCAAGAACGAATTATCAGTGTGGTGGGGACCCGAAACATTACCAACTACGGGAGTACATTTTGCGAAGCATTTATTGAGGAGATTGCCCCATTGAACCCCATTATTGTCAGTGGTCTTGCCTATGGGGTGGACATCACCATTCAAAAAGCGGCTATGGATCATGGATTGCAAACCATTGCCTGTTTGGCTCATGGTTTAAATCAGATTTATCCAAAAGCCCATAAAAAATTTGCCTCCAAAATGGAGCAAAATGGTGGGTTTCTTACTGAATTTTGGAGCTCCAGTAGTCCGGATCGGGAAAACTTTCTGAAACGCAATCGGATCATTGCCGGAATCAGTGAGGCTACACTAGTGGTAGAGTCAGCCGAAAAAGGGGGTAGTTTGGTCACAGCAGATTTGGCCAACGGATATAACCGGGAGGTCTTTGCGGTGCCGGGAAGGTGCACCGACAAGTTCAGTAAAGGGTGCAATGACCTCATAAAACGACAAAAGGCTCATTTACTGACTTCGGCAGCAGAGTTGGTCTATCTTTTAGGATGGGATTTGGAGGAAAAAAAGGAGGAATCTTCGGTGCAAAAGCAACTGTTCATCGAATTGGATGAAACAGAACAGTCAATCTACTCCTACCTGCAATTGAACGGAAAACAACTACTGGACACCGTGGCTTTGGCGTGTAATCTGCCCATTTTTAAAACCTCTTCCACATTATTGGGTATGGAAATGAAGGGCGTGATCCGACCATTGCCCGGCAAACTGTTTGAAGCGATTTGAATTAAGAATTGAAATGTCATTCTGAGCGCCAGCCTGACCGGACAGGCAGGCAGCGAAGAATCTATTAGAAGATCGAATGAATGTAGAAGGTTGGCATACGTACTATGTTTACATTTTAACGAACAGGAATAAGACTGTTTTATATACTGGCATGACCAATAATCTACCAAGGCGATTATTGGAGCATAAGGAGAATATTCAATTGATGAAAAAAACCTTTGCTGCCAAATACAAATGCAAACACTTGTTGTATTATGAAAAGTATACCTGGGTACAAGAAGCCATTACTCGTGAAAAGGAAATAAAAGGTTGGGTTAGGACTAAAAAGATTGAATTGATAAAAACCACTAATCCAAATATGGATTTCTTGGAGGAAGAATTTCTTTATAGATAAGAGTGTCATGCTGAGCGCCCGCCTGACCGGATGGGCAGGCAGCGAAGCATCTCAACGGTATATGTAAAACCATGATTCCGTGGGATTCTTCATCTCCGCAAGCTCCGCCTCAGAATGACAGAGGGTAGGATTGGGATTATTGTAACGCTTAACAAGGATGGTGTTGACTAGTATGGATATTCTTTTTGTCATGCTGAGCGCTGCGAAGCATCTCTAGAGTGTTAAAGTGCTTGTGTGGGATTCTTCACCTTCACGTTGCTTTGACTCAGAATGACAGGGTAGTTTGTCATACTGAACGTAGTGAAGTATCTGCACAATTTCACTAATTAGTTCTTTAAGGGATTCTTCATCCTCGCCTTACTCGGATTCAGAATGACAAAAAAGAGGATTAGTACCCCAACTTCTCCCGCACACGTTCTAACACCCCAGTAGCCACTTTTTTGGCCTTTTCGGCACCAACGGCAAGGGCCTCATCCACTTCGTTGAGGTGGTTCATGTAGTAGTCAAATTTTTCGCGCGGCTCTTGGTATTTCTCTAAAATAAGCTCGTACAAGGCCTGTTTGGCATGTCCGTATCCGTAATTACCGGCCAGATAATTGGCGCTCATTTCTTCAATCTGTTCTTGGGATGCCAATAATTTGTACAATGCAAAAACATTGTCATTGCTAGGGTCTTTGGGTTCTTCCATCGGTGTACTGTCCGTCACAATACCCATGATTTGTTTGCGCAATTTTTTATCAGGTTGAAAAATATTGATGAGGTTGCCCCGGCTCTTGCTCATTTTTTCACCATCGGTCCCAGGAACGTACATGGTCTGTTCATGCACTTTGGCCTCGGGCATCACAAAGGTTTCTCCCATTTGATTATGGAAACGCGCGGCCACATCGCGGGTCATTTCTAAGTGTTGCAACTGGTCTTTCCCTACGGGAACAATATCCGCATCGTACAACAAAATGTCCGCGGCCATGAGCATGGGGTAGGTGAACAGTCCGGCATTGACATCTTCCAACCGATCTGCCTTGTCCTTAAAAGAGTGGGCCAAGGTCAAACGTTGGTAAGGAAAAAAACAACTGAGGTACCAAGCCAGTTCTGCGGTTTGTGGCACATCGCTCTGACGGTAAAAAACAGTTTTGTCAATATCCAACCCAAAGGCCAACCAGGCGGAAGCGATAGCATACGTATTGCTTCGCAAGAGTTCCCCATCTTTGATTTGGGTAAGGGAATGCATATCCGCAATAAAAAGAAATGAATCATTTTTGGGATCTTGCGCCATTTCAATGGCAGGTTTAATTGCTCCCAAGATATTCCCCAAGTGGGGTGTTCCTGTACTTTGGATTCCGGTCAGAATTCGGGCCATGCTTTATTTTTGCCCGTAAAAGTAAGCATCCCACACATATAAAAAAAGCGGCCTTGGCCGCTTATAATTGGATTTTTTTCAACTCATTTTTTAAAGAGTCCAGCAATAAAAAGAATTACCACGGCACCAATGACCCCGGTAATGAGGTGACCAATGACCCCTGACCCCATCTGAATGCCAAGCGCACCAAAGAGCCAACTGCCCACAGCACCCCCAACAATTCCTAAAATAATGTTTAAAAGAAGGCCAAAACCGCCACCTTTCATAATTTTGCCCGCAAGCCATCCGGCGAGGGCACCGATCAATAATGCATACAAAATTCCCATATTCTAAGTTTTAATGGTTAGTCTTATAAAGATATTCAAAAATTCTACTTTTGAAGTATGCATATAGCAATTAGAAATGTAGGGCATGTATTGTATCGGGTTTGGTTCTATATTTTGGTTGCCGTCCCCATTTTTTTGTTTTTCCCCATTTTGTTGTTATTGACTCTTTCGGAGCGCACCTACCCACAATTTTTTTGGTTGGCCAGGAATTTTTGGGCCCGACCCATTTTGTATGGTATGGGCTGTTTTCCCCAAATAGAGCGAGAGCAACTCCTGGAAAAAGGGAGAAGCTATATGTTGGTGGCCAACCATACCAGCATGTTGGATATTATGCTGATGCTTCTGGTGAGTAGCAACCCTTTTGTATTTGTTGGTAAAAAGGAGTTGGTGAAAATCCCCGTTTTTGGATTTTTCTACAAGCGGGTCTGTATTATGGTGGACAGGGACAACATTAAAAGCCGGACCGGGGTATACAGGCGGGCGCAACGTCGGTTGGACCAAGGGTTGAGCATTTGCATATTCCCTGAAGGTGGCGTTCCCGAAGAGCATGTTCTTTTGGATGAATTTAAAGACGGCGCTTTTAAAATGGCCATTGCCCATAAGATTCCAGTAGTGCCCATTACCTTTTATGATAACAAGAAACGATTTTCGTTTACTTTTTTAAGCGGTGGACCTGGAAGGATTCGGGCCAAAGTGCACCAATTTTTTGAAACGGGAATTCTTGCCGAAGACGATAAATCTACGCTTCGGGAAGAGGTACGGGAGGTTATTTTAAAGGAGCTTATGGGTTAAGGTTGGGCAATTTTATGGAAATAATGCTTTCGTACAACTCATTATTGTCCGCAATGGAAACATCGTTGGTTATGTGGTAGTCTTTCACAGCGTTTAGAAGCCGGACATGGTCCTGCCACTTTAAAATTCCCTCCCTATATTCAGGTTGGTTGGCAATATGTAATCCGGAACTGGGGCATTGATGCCGCACCTGCAAGTCCACATTACTTTCTGAAACAGCGAAGGTTATATTGAAAACATGGTTTTTTTCAATGTTTGACATGGCTTTTTCTATAATGTTCTCAAAAAGAGTCTGAACTACAAAAGAAGGGATAATGGCATCGATTGTGGATTTTGGACTTGATGTTGTGTTGATGGTATATTCAAACGAGCCATCGTACCTGAGTTTTTGAAGCTTAAGATAGCCATGCAGCATTTCTATTTCATCAGCCAGTACAACAGTATCATGTTCTATATGCTTTAGATAAAATCGAATAAGCTTACTAAATGTGGACAAGTAGTCCATGGCCACCCTTTTCTCCTCGGAAGCAACAAAATATTGAATGGCGTTCAGCGCGTTGAACACAAAATGTGGGTTCATTTGAGAATTCAATGCCTTTAGTTTCAGCTCCAACATTTCTTCCTTTATTTTATAAAGCCTGTCCTGTTCGTCCAAGAGTGCTTTTGTGGCCCGCACACTTTTTATTTTTATGGCACAGATAGATGCAATTGCCGAAAGCATTTTTAAATGGTGGGAATTAAAAAAATCTACTTGGGGATGCTCGCAATCTATAACACCATAAATGGTGTCTTCATAGGTAATGGGCACACAGATTTCCGAGAGTCGCATCTCATCATCCTTTATGTATCTTGGGTCTATGGAAGTGTCGTTAACAATTTCCGCTACTCCTGTCTTTGCCACATAACCGGTTATTCCCTCCCCAATGGATATTTCAACAGGCTTATACAACGTTTGGTCCTTTGGATTTTTGGGGCCATACGCCGCTTTTTGGATGAGTAGGTCGTTGCCGTGGTCAATGAGGTAGATCACACAATCCACAAAATCTAACTTTGAAATACAGTTTTTGGCAAGGTCCCATAATATTTCACCCTCGTCATCTTTTCCCAACAATGATTTTGAGAAGTAAATGAGAATATCTTCAAACTGATTGTTTTTCAAATAATTGGGTTTATTATTGAAAGACAAAGTACTAAATTTTAAATAGTGCGCTTAACTTAGTGATTGAGCATCATGCGTTTAAAAAGAAAACGCCCCGTCAATAAAACAGGGCGCTAATTTGATTGCCTAAAGGGGCAATCTTCCTAACCAACATTTTAGTTTCTAAAACTTAAAGCTTACACCACTATATATTCCTATGGAGAAAGGCTGAAATTCACCAGCAGTTTTAGAAAAAGTATTCATTTGATATTTAAACACTGGCTCAACGCTAAGCTGTACTTTGGGAGAAAAGTCGTAGTTGAGTCCCATTCCAAAATTGGCACTGAAGTTTACATCGTTAGCATTGGTGGCCTCACCCACTTCGGTAACTAAACCTTCAGACTCTACCAAAACGGAATTGTCCACAAGGAACAGGGAACTCATTCCACCGATAAGGTCAACACCAAACTTTCTGTCAATGAGGGCATAGTTCAGTTCAACCGGAACTTCTATATAGCCCAGTTGCTGCACCATTTTTCCATCCAAAACGGGAATTTCGTTGGAGGAGAGCTCCAAGAAAGCATCAGTAGGAATGTTGTTTGGGAGACTATTTTTACTCTGTACCACAAGGGTTTCAGATTTTTGGTTGTAATCAATGTTGGCCAATTTACCACTTGAAGTAGACCTTGCCGAGGAGGAAAACAACACATCATTGGTGTCGTACCCGTAATTTACACGATGCACCCCGGAACGAATCTTCAACTTTTTACCAATCTCATAGGCCACGGAAAGGCCGTAGCTCAAATTAAGATTTCCCGACTTGGAGTTTGCGGCAAAATCTGAATGAATGGGAGAACCTTTTCCAGAAGCACTTGTATATACCGGCGCCACCGAAGGACCAACCGACCATTTGCCGGAAGAAGCGTTGTTCGCGATTGCCTCTTCCTCTTCCATCTCTTTTATGGCATCATAAATGGATTTCTTTTCAACTTCCTCTTCTTTTTCATCAGTAATTGCTACTGCCTGTTCTTTTTGCTGTTCCATCCCATTTTGAAGTGCTTCATTCTGAGTTGCCTTATCACTGGAATTGTCATTGGCAATGCCTTTGTCATTATTGGAAATAGCGTTGGCAAGATTTCCTTCCTTTTCATCTGATTCGATGGTGTTCTCCTCATTTTTATCAGACATGGCCAAAGCAGCAGTTTCCTTTTTGTTTTGGAAGGGAGAAATACGATTCTCTGTTTTGGTTTGATGCTGTTCACTTCTATCATTTTCTGCCACTTGTTGCCGATTGGAGGTAAGACTTTGGTTGGAATCTCCAGAGTTTTGTGCATCATTAACTTTTTCGGCTCCGGTTTCAGAAGAAGCTTCAACCAATCCCTCTGTACTGGAATAAGGATCAAGGGTCTGATTTTCTTCGTCCGTTGTTTGTTGTTGTTCCACATTAGTCTCTGTACCGGTGACGATAATTTCATTCTGCTGCTCCGCATTTTCAAACGGATTGATGATGTACAACAAAACGGCCACCACTGCGGCCACTCCGCCCAATTGCCACCATAATGGCACCGCGCGTTTTTTCTGTTTCTTCTTGTCCAAAGAAGCCTCAATGGAATCCCAGACTTTTTCATCTGGAACTTCCTGAAACCCTTCAAAGGTCTCCTTGAACAATTGCTCTAAATTCTTTTTCCCCATCGTTAAATTCTTTAAGCAATGTTTATTTTTTCTTTTTCTATTTTTTCCCTCAAGATCATTTTGGCACGGGCCAAATTGGATTTCGAGGTTCCCGTGGATGTCCCCAACATCTCACTTATTTCCTTATGGCTATACCCATCCAACACATAAAGGTTAAAGGTTAGCCTGTACTTGTTTGGTAATTCTTGAATATACCCGAGGAGGGTAGACAAGCTTATATCTGTACCCTCCGTGTCCACCTCGGCTTCTTCGCCTATATTTTCAGAAACCACATTGAGGTGCTGTTCTTTTCTGTACTTCTGTAGTACGGTATTTACGGTAATCCGTTTGATCCAACCTTCAAAAGAACCTTGAAAACTGTATTGGTCCATTTTGCTGAAAATGGTCATAAAACTGTCATGGAGATTGTCCTCTGCCTCAGTTTTATTTCTGGAATACTTGAGGCACATACCGAAAAGAATACCGGAATATCTCCGGTATAGTTCGGCTTGCGCCTGCCGTTCTCCTTTTTTACATTTATGTATCAGCTCTTCAAGATCCAAATGTTGGTCAATTTTGGATTATTGATGTCTAGTTTGTTGTTGATTCGCCCACTACAGGAACGTCATATTCCAAGTAGATGGCGTCATCATTTTCATCTTCACCTGCATAAAACTTAAAATGGTATTCCCCAGTAAAGATTACTTTAAACTGCATGGTTGCAACAACCTCTTCAGTGGCTTGTGTACAAGTTAATTCCTGATCGGTCAATTTAGAACCGACCACAATCACTTCACGATCGGTCTCTCCTGTTTTTACAACATCAAACCCTTCAAAATACGTGCAACCATCTGGTCTAACATAGGTAACGTCAATGTCATAGATTTGGTTGAGTTCAAAGGATTCGGGCATATCAACAGCCACAACATCCAATGAGGTAAAGTAAAAATTTGGGGTGTCATCATCCAGTTCACATGAACTGAGCCACAAACCTGCCACGAGAAAAACTAGGGGCATTAACAATTTTCTTATCATAAAAATCCTTTTTCCCCTAGATGTGCAGTATAGACAAGGGTTGCGTAGGATTTTCACAAGCAAAAGTTAAACACCCAAAAAATTGGGTCAACTTACGCTTTAACCGTGGAAATGGCCTCCTTGATCTTGCCTTCCAATTCTTCTGAAAGTTCCGGATTGTCTGCCAACAGTGCTTTTACGGCATCTCTTCCCTGTCCCAGCTTGGTATCACCATAACTGAACCACGAACCACTTTTCTTTACAATCTCGTAGGCAACGCCCAAGTCTAGGATTTCACCAATTTTAGAGATTCCCTCCCCATACATAATATCAAACTCAGCGGTTTTAAAAGGAGGAGCCACTTTGTTCTTCACCACCTTCACACGTGTCTTGTTTCCTTGCACATTTCCATCGGTGTCCTTTATTTGGGTGGAACGTCTAATATCCAATCGAACAGAGGCATAGAATTTAAGGGCATTACCACCCGTAGTGGTTTCGGGGTTTCCGAACATCACGCCAATTTTTTCCCGCAACTGGTTGATAAAAATTACGGTACAATTGGTCTTGCTGATGGTTGAGGTCAATTTTCTAAGGGCCTGCGACATTAATCGTGCATGGAGTCCCATTTTTGAATCTCCCATTTCACCTTCAATCTCACTTTTTGGAGTAAGGGCGGCTACGGAATCCACAATAACAATATCAATAGCCCCAGAGCGAATCAGGTTATCGGCAATTTCCAAGGCCTGTTCCCCGTGGTCGGGCTGTGATATAATGAGGTTGTCGATATCCACACCTAATTTTTTGGCGTAGAAACGATCAAATGCGTGTTCTGCATCAATAAAAGCGGCAATCCCGCCTGCTTTTTGCGCTTCGGCAATGGCATGGAGCGTCAAGGTAGTCTTACCGGACGATTCCGGGCCATAAATTTCAATCACCCGCCCGCGAGGGTAGCCCCCCACACCCAAGGCAATGTCCAATCCCAACGATCCAGAAGGTATTGCCTCTACATCTTCAACCACACTATCGCCCATTTTCATGACGGCACCTTTGCCGTAGGCCTTGTCCAGTTTGTCCAGTGTTAGTTTGAGGGCTTTTAATTTTGCGTCTTTTTCGTTGCTCATGGTTCTCGATATTAGGAAGGCTAAATTACCATTTCTTTCAACATACGGCAAAAGCCACGCAACCTTTTTATCTGAATTGAATCTAAGGGGTACTAACTCAATATCCATAGAGCTGACTTCAGCTCGTTCAAGGTAGTGGGAGAAAATATAGCTGTGAAAAAGTTTAAGGTGGTTTAAAGGGCTTCTTTTTATAAGAGGCCCTTTTTCTTTTCACCTAACAGGAATTTTTATCTTTGCACCAGATTTTAAAATAAACCATTCTGTAACTTAATTATTGGTATAGCATGCAACTGTACAATACACTAAGTGCAAAGGAAAGGGAAAAACTTATTGAGGAGGCCGGCAAAGATCGGTTAACCATCTCTTTCTATAAATATGCACACATTGGGAATCCCCAAATTTTACGAAACCATCTTTTTTTGACTTGGGACGAAATGGAGGTTTTGGGCCGGATTTATGTGGCTCACGAAGGCATAAATGCACAACTTTCCGTTCCCGCTGAAAACTTCACTGATTTTAAATCTCATTTGGACAGCATTACCTTTTTAGAAAATGTGCGTTTGAACATCGCCATTGAGCAAGACAATAAATCCTTTTTAAAACTGAAGGTGAAAGTGAGAGATAAAATTGTGGCCGATGGCCTCAATGATGATACATTTGATGTCACCAACAAGGGCATTCATGTGGGAGCCGAACAGTTTAACCAACTCATTGAAGACCCCGATACGGTTTTGGTGGATATGCGAAATCACTACGAAAGTGAAATCGGGCATTTTAAAAATGCCATTACACCAGATGTGGACACCTTCCGGGATTCTTTGGACATTATTGAGCAGGATTTGGCGGAACACAAAGAAGACAAAAAATTGGTGATGTACTGTACCGGTGGAATCCGTTGTGAAAAAGCCAGTGCCTACTACAAGCACAAAGGATTTAAAAATGTATTCCAGCTTGAAGGTGGCATTATAGAGTACACAAGCCAAGTGCGGGACAAAAATCTTGAAAATAAATTTCTGGGGAAAAACTTTGTTTTTGATCATAGGAGGGGGGAGCGTATTTCAGAAGACGTTATTGCCCACTGCCATCAATGTGGCAAACCTTGCGACACCCATGTGAACTGTGCCAACGAAGCGTGCCATTTATTGTTTATTCAATGTGAGGAATGCGCTGCCGCCATGGACAATTGTTGCTCCACGGAGTGCCAAGAAATCCATGCGTTGCCCTATGAAGAACAAAAGAAATTGCGAAAAGGAAAGGTGGTCAGCAACAAGATTTTTAAAAAAGGACGTTCCCCTGTATTGAAATACAAGAAATAGCATTTCAATACCCCCGTAAATTATACTATATTTACAATTAGTAATTTTTATGAACCCTATTCAAGGAAGTATTCCATTACTTCTCTGAATCAAGATATTAAATATGGCGTGTAGCAGTTGTTCAACCGGCAAGGATGGACAACCGCGTGGTTGCAAGAACAATGGGACTTGCGGCACTGATGGTTGTAACAAGCTGACCGTTTTTGATTGGCTTTCCAATATGTCGTTGCCCAACGGTCAAAAACCCTTTGATTGCGTTGAGGTACGTTTCAAGAATAGTAGAAAGGAATTTTATAGGAATGTGGACAATCTTCCTTTGTCCATTGGCGATGTAGTGGCCACCCAGGCAAAATCTGGGCATGATGTGGGTATGGTAACCCTCACCGGAGAATTGGTCCGGGTGCAGATGAAGCGCAAGAAAGTAGCGCCCGATGACAGTTCCCTTCCAAAAATCTACAGAAAGGCCACCCAGCGGGATATTGACGTGTGGCAAAAATGTCGGGATAAAGAAGAGGAAATCAAAAAACGTTCCCGGGAAATAGCTATTTCGCTCCGACTTGAAATGAAATTGAGCGACGTGGAGTTTCAGGGTGATGGATCTAAGGCCACCTTCTACTACACCGCAGAAGATCGGGTAGATTTTAGGCAACTGATCAAGGATATGGCCAAGGCTTTTGGTATCCGAATTGAAATGCGCCAAATAGGCTATCGACAAGAGGCCCAACGATTGGGGGGCATTGGTTCTTGCGGGCGGGAATTATGTTGCTCTACGTGGTTGACAGACTTTAGATCCGTAAGTACCGCATCCGCCAGATACCAGCAATTGGCATTGAACCCTCAGAAATTGGCAGGACAATGTGGCAAACTCAAATGCTGCCTCAACTACGAATTGGACATGTACTTGGAGGCACTAAAGGATTTTCCTTCACAAGACAGTAAATTGTTGACCAAAAAAGGATTGGCCTTTTGCCAAAAAGCAGATATTTTTAAAGAAACGCTTTGGTTTTCATACAAAGATGATCCCGCCACATGGCATGCGCTGCATAAGGACCAAGTGCAGGAAATATTGGAACTCAACAAGAAAAACCAAAAGATTGACAGTCTAGAAGAATATGCTGAGGACAATGTAAGCGATGAAAAAATGGCCTTTGAAAATGTAGTGGGGCAAGACAGCCTTACCCGATTTGATAGGCCCAAGAAAAAGAAACGCAGAAACAAGAAACGCAGAAAGCCTAAATCTAAAGCATCTTCCAATGCGAAATAGCCTACTTTCTCTCCTAATATTGGCCTTGTTCTGGTCTTGCAATGACCACTTGGTCTTTTCAAAATACGAGCCTTTGAAAGATGGAAAATGGGAAATGAACAAGACTGTGCATTTTGAGTTTTCCGGGATGGATTCCATTACATCCTATAACATGTTCATCAACATAAGAAATGATGACGCCTTCGCATTCAGTAATCTTTTTTTGATCACAGAACTGGAAGCTCCCAGTGGCAACACCTTAAAAGACACCTTGGAATACAAAATGGCGGAACCCACTGGCGAATGGTTGGGCAAAGGCCTCGGAAGTGTAAAGGAGAATAAACTTTGGTTCCGGGAAAACGTCGTTTTTCCAGATTCTGGCGTATATAAGATGAATATTTCCCACGCCATGCGCAAGAATGGTAGTGTGGATGGCGTTCATATTTTGGAGGGCATTACAGATGTTGGATTGGAAATAGAAAAAAGTACCCAGTAAAAGCAATGGCAAAGAAGGTTCAAAAGAAACAACAGCAAGGATATTTTAAATTTATTAAGTGGTTCTGGATACTTTTTGGGTCCGGCGTTTTGGTGGCCGTGTTCATTTTTCTATTGGCCTCATGGGGGGCTTTTGGAGAAATGCCAACCTTTGAGCGCTTGGAAAACCCAGAGACCAATTTGGCCACGGAATTTATTTCTTCGGACGGGGAAACCTTGGGGAAACTGTATTTGGATGATAACCGAACCTGGGTGGATTACGACACACTACCACAAAATTTGGTGAACGCGCTCGTTGCTACAGAAGATGCCAGATACTACGATCATTCAGGCATTGATGCACGAGGTACTTTGCGGGCAATTCTATTTTTGGGCACCAAAGGAGGGGCCAGTACCATATCGCAACAGCTTTCCCGCCAACTTTTTGTTGGAGTACGTTCCCGAAATCTTATGGAAGCCGTTACCCAAAAAATTAAGGAATGGGTTATTGCCACGCGTTTGGAACGTAACTATACCAAGGAAGAAATCATTGCCATGTACCTAAACATCTATGATTTTGGATACGCTGCCGATGGTATACGTTCAGCGTCCAGAATTTATTTTGGGAAAGAACCCCATGAGTTAAGAACTGAAGAGTCTGCCGTTTTAGTGGGCATGTTAAAAAACTCATCATTATATAACCCTATTAGGCGTGAAGAACTGGTTTTAAATCGAAGGAACACGGTGCTGGGGCAAATGGCCAAATACGACTATATCACAGAGGAGGAGAAGGATTCGTTGCAGGCCCTAAAGATGAACATCAACTTCAATCCAGAATCGCATCGTGAAGGATTGGCCACTTATTTTAGGATGTATCTTCAGCGTTGGTTAAACAATTGGGTAAAGGAAAATCCAAAACCAGACGGCGAAAATTGGAATATCTATCTGGATGGTTTGAAAGTCTACACCACAGTGGATTCAAGGATGCAACGAAATGCCGAGGAAGCCGTGCAAGAACACATGAAAAACCTTCAGGCAGAATTCTTTCATCAGAACACCCCAGAACGTAATCCAACAACACCATTTTTAGATCTCTCGAAAGGAGCCATTGATACCATTATGGAAAGAGCCGTTAAAGCTTCCCCAAGATGGCGACATTTAAAGAGAGAGGGAATGTCGGAGAAGGACATTGAAGCCACCTTTCATGAAAAAACGGAAATGACGGTTTTTGATTGGAACAGTGATTCGTATGAAAAAGACACTATCATGACCCCAATGGATTCCATACGCTATTACAAGACCTTCTTGCGGACGGCCATGATGTCCATGGAACCCCAAACGGGTCACGTTAAAGCCTGGGTTGGTGGAATTGACTATAAACATTTTCAATATGACAATGTGATTCAAGGAGCGCGTCAGGCAGGTTCTTTGTTTAAGCCTTTTGTATATGCTGCGGCGATAGACCAGTTACGCTACTCGCCCTGCTATACCCTTCCAGACAATCAATATTGTATTGAGCCGGGTAAACATGGAAATATGGAGGCATGGTGCCCTAAAAATTCGAATGGAAAATATTCAGGGGAGAATATGACATTAAAGAATGCCTTGGCCAATTCTGTAAATACCATAACGGCACAACTAATTGATAGAGTAGGACCTGGTTCTGTTGCAGCGATGGCAAAGAATATGGGCATTACCAAAGAGGTTCAAGCAGTACCTTCCATTGCCTTGGGCACCCCCGATGTAAGCGTGTATGAAATGGTCGGGGCCTTTGGCACCTATGCCAATCAAGGGGTATATGTAAAACCAGTAATGGTTACCCGTATCGAAGATAAAAACGGCACCGTGCTCTTTGAATATAAACCCGAAACAAAGGATGTGCTCAGCAAAGATGTAGCCTATGCCATGGTTAACCTGTTGGAAGGTGTAACGGAGTATGGTTCAGGGGGAAGGCTTAGACACACCTTTGCTAAGGATCGTATTGAGTACAAAGAAATTATAACCGGATATCCATATGAACTTACCAATCCAATTGCCGGAAAAACAGGAACTACACAAAATCAAAGTGATGGATGGTTTATGGGAATGGTGCCCAATTTGGTTACGGGGGTATGGGTCGGAGGAGAAGATCGTTCCATCCACTTCAACCGTTTATTATATGGCCAAGGTGCCGCTATGGCATTGCCTATTTGGGCCTTGTACATGAAAAAGAACTATGCCAATGAAGAGATTGGTGTTTCCAAGGACGCGTTCGAAGAGCCAGAGGAAATGTCCATTAATATTGATTGTTCCAAAGAAGCCCAAGAAGAGGAAAACGATTTGGATACAGAAGACGATTTAGAGGACATCGATTTTTAACCCAACATCACTTCAAAAAAGATAGGCCCCAGGCATAAAATGTCTTGGGGCTTTTTTATTTAAATCGTAAATTCAAACAATTGGAAAATAGCACAAAATGATTAACAAAACAGTTGCAAATGTTTCTCAAGCTTTGGAAGGCGTTGCCGATGGGATGACTTTTATGTTGGGCGGATTTGGCCTATGCGGCATTCCCGAGAATGCCATCGCTGAACTGGTGAAGTTGGGGGTCAAGGACATTACCTGTATCTCTAATAACGCAGGGGTGGACGATTTTGGACTTGGCTTGCTTTTGCAAAAGCATCAGATAAAAAAAATGATTTCCTCTTACGTAGGTGAGAACGATGAGTTTGAACGCCAAATGTTGAG
Organism: Bacteroidia bacterium; assembly: GCA_030427985.1. Taxonomy (GTDB): domain Bacteria; phylum Bacteroidota; class Bacteroidia; order Flavobacteriales; family Flavobacteriaceae; genus Flagellimonas. The sequence continues at coordinate 32,167 of JAUIBH010000014.1, forward strand.
TGGTGAACTGGAAGTGGAACTGACCCCCCAAGGCACCTTGGCTGAAAAATGTAGGGCGGCCCAAGCTGGTTTCCCTGCTTTCTATACCCCAGCTGGGTATGGAACCGAAGTGGCCGAAGGAAAGGAAACCCGTGAGTTTGATGGTAAAATGTATGTGCTGGAACCTGCTTTTAAAGCTGATTTCTCGTTTGTGAAAGCGTGGAAAGGCGATGAAGCCGGAAATTTGATTTTCAAGGGAACCGCGCGCAATTTTAATCCCTGTATGTGTGGAGCCGCGAAGATTACGGTGGCTGAGGTGGAGGAACTCCTTCCAGCCGGAAGTTTGGACCCAAACGAGATTCATATTCCGGGCATATTTGTGCAGCGTATTTTCCAAGGAGAAAAGTATGAGAAACGAATAGAGCAACGAACTGTAAGAATCAGACAATGAGTCGATGTGCCAATGTATCAATTTGTTTAGCTTAACAGATTAAAATACATTCAAAAAAAACAGGATGATAACGTTTAGTGAAAAGTATAAGGACAACACTATTTTGGTAAAATCTTTTGAGTTTGCGAAAAATATTGTTGAATATGCTGAAAAACTTGAAAGCCTCAGAAAGTTTGTGGTAGCGAACCAAATTTTAAAAGCAGGAACATCCATTGGTGCAAATGTAAAGGAAGCTCAAAATGCAGAAAGTAAGCTTGATTTTATACATAAGTTGAAAATTGCAATGAAGGAAGCAGAAGAAACTGAGTTTTGGCTTTTCTTATGCAACGAACTGGAGAACTATCCAAGTGGAGAAAATTTGTTGGAAGAATTGTTTGACATCATTAAAATATTGAACAAAATAATTTCAACATCAAAAAGAAAAATACAGTAAATAGGTAATTGACATATTATCAAATTGCCTAATTAACACATTGTTAAAATGTTAGATAAAAGCGGAATCGCAAAACGCATCGCAAAAGAGGTCAAGGACGGATACTATGTCAATCTGGGGATAGGAATTCCCACTTTGGTGGCCAATTTTGTTCGGGATGATATTAGTGTGGAGTTTCAAAGTGAAAATGGTGTGCTCGGCATGGGGCCTTTTCCATTTGAAGGGGAAGAGGATGCCGATATCATCAACGCCGGAAAACAAACCATCACAACTTTGCCAGGGGCTTCTTTTTTTGATTCTGCTTTGAGCTTTTCAATGATTCGTGGTCAACATGTGGACCTCACCATTTTGGGCGCCATGGAAGTGGCAGAAAATGGCGACATTGCCAATTGGAAAATCCCCGGAAAGATGGTTAAAGGAATGGGAGGCGCCATGGATTTAGTGGCCTCGGCTGAGAACATAATCGTGGCCATGATGCATACCAATAGGGCAGGCGAATCCAAATTATTGAAAAGATGCAGCCTTCCATTGACAGGGGTAGGTTGTGTGAAAAAGATTGTGACCAACCTAGCGGTTTTGGAAGTGACACCAGATGGGTTCAAACTTCTCGAAAGAGCTCCGGGAATAACCGTTGAAGAAATTAATAATGCTACAGAAGGAAAGCTGATTGTGGATGGAGAGATTCCCGAAATGAAGATTTAGCAAATACCATTCGTTTTTTTACAACAAAATAAAACCATTACACAACATTAGTTTTAATATGCCAATCATCGAGTTTATATTTGGTTATATCGAATTTTTTACCCAAATTAACAACCAATAAAACAATACCATGGCAGCCAAATTAAACCACACTACAATGGACGAAAACGTTCAAGTGTACCGAAACGATTTTTTTACAGGATTTATACTATTGATCAAGAAGCTTTTTATGCTTTAGACCAATACACATTCCCCCTGAAAATCTTAGAGCCAACACCTTTGTTAGGCTCTTTTTTTTGGAATACATTTGAGAAAAGAAAATCGTGGATTTAAGTTTTAGGGAGTGTAACATTTCTGATTTGGATACTTTGGTCAATATATCCAAAGACACTTTTGTGGTCGCTTTTGAAAAGGACAATGACCCCGATGATTTCCAAGACTACATTCAAAAGGCGTTCAGTTCAGAAAAATTGGAAAAAGAACTGAAAAACCCCAATTCCATTTTCTATTTTGTACATGATGCCAAAACTTTGGTGGGCTACTTCAAGCTAAATATAGGGAATGCCCAAACCGATGTCCATGATGAGCATTCCATTGAACTGGAACGGATTTATGTGGTTCAGGAGTATCAAGGCAAAAAAATAGGCGCACAGATGCTCGCCAAAATATTGGATTTGGGCAGAAAACACGACAAAGGATTCTTGTGGTTGGGCGTGTGGGAACACAACCCCAAGGCCATTCGGTTTTATCAACGTCAGGGCTTCCAAAAATTTGGGGAGCACCCCTACTACATTGGCAAGGACAAACAGACCGATTGGCTTCTTCGGTTAGACCTTTAAATAGTTTTCCAAAAACAACGTATCCCCTTCCGAACGTAACTTGTAGGCAATGGAATTTTCAAAAGCGGCATGAATCAGCAATGAAATAGCCTGCGCATTGGCTTTGGTAAGGCTGTTGGTTCGGTAGACCACATCCCTAATGGTTGAAAAGCTCACATTGCTCCTTATGGCAATGTTGGCAAAATCGTCTTTGGAGACGTTCCTCCGTAAAGTTTCAGAAAGTCGCTCACTGATTGGTTTTCCAAAGTCTTCTTTGGAAAACATGTCATCGCTATTAATGACCAAGGCAAGATTTTTAATAGATCCCATCTCAATAGTTTTAGTGGATTACTAATTATTTTACTGGGGTCTGATCGTATTTTCTATATTTGGCTTGTAACCCAATTACAGAAATGCGGTGGAATCGCTGCGGCTAGTGCATATTGCGTAACAATTTTACACAATATAATGAATATATGTATATAATTAAGCAGTTAAGGCGTAAAAAAAATATCAGCCAATCTAAATTGGGTAAAGAAATAGGGGTCAGCCTGCGTACCATACAGCTTTACGAGCGCAAGAACGCCAACATTCCCATCAAGAATCTCACCAAGATTGCCAACTATTTTGACATGACCATTGCAGAACTTTATCTGCAAGAGGTGAACGATATGGGAGAATCCTACACCAAAGAACAGCCCTTCACCAAACACGGCAGTGTTTTTTATCCGTTGGATTATGGAAAATACTTGGTCATGGCACCTTTGGTGATGGTGGAATGGCACAAAAAATATATTGAAAGTGTAGAAAAGCATCAAGGTAGAGTGCCATTTCAATCCGCTTTTATAATTGATTTTTTGACGAAGGAACCCCACCGCATTTTTGAAGTTTCTGGGGATTCCATAAATGATGAAAGTCTAGACGCCATTCCCAATAAAGCCTTTGTCTTGGGATTGGGCTTAAAAAAAGAATCCTTTACCAAAGGCGATGAATTCCTTTGGAACAAATCCTATATTTTGGTCTGTAAAGACCGAATCATCTGTAAACAACTTACAGGATTTTCCAAGGAAAAAGGAACGCTAATCTGCCATAATTTGAACACCTCTCCCGAGTTTCAGGATTTTGAATTGCCCTTGGAGGATGTACTTCAGATTTTTAAGATTGTAAAGAAGCAACTTTAACCTTCCAATACTCATATTGAATTCAAGATTTCCGAAGCTTTCTCCAAAACGTCATCGGTCTTGGCAAAGCAAAACCGAAGGAACTTCTTATCATAATCGCCTTTGCAAAACACAGAGACCGGAATACTCGCAAGTTTGTGCTCCTTTATCAATCGTTCCGCAAAGACGGTATCTTTTTCGTCCGTGATATCAGAATAATCCAATAATTGAAAATAGGTGCCCTCTGAAGGAATCATTTTGAATCGGGAGCTCCTGATAGCATTTAGGAACACATCCCGTTTCTCCTGATAAAAACCGCCGAGATTTACATAATGCTGGGGATCTTTTAAATATTCAGCTAATGCAATTTGCATCGCATGATTGACCGAAAACACATTGAACTGATGCACTTTTTGAAACTCCTCCATCAAGTATTTTGGACCTACACAATACCCCACTTTCCATCCTGTCGCGTGAAATGTTTTTCCAAACGAAGAGCAGATGACACTCCGAGCCACCAAATCGGGATATTTGGCCGCACTCTCATGTGGCTCTCCATCAAAAACAATATGTTCATACACCTCATCGCTCAACAAGATGATATTGGTACCCCTTAAAATGTCTTGAAGCTGAAGCATATCATTTTCAGACCAAATAGTACCTGTGGGATTGTGCGGGGTATTAAAGATGACCATTTTGGTCTTTGGACTTAATGCTGATTTAAAGGCGCTCCAATTCATTTTAAAATCGTTGCCCTCCAATGGCAGTGGAATACTTTTGCCACCAAAAAGCGATATGGCGGGGTAGTAGCAATCAAATGCAGGTTCTATGACGATGACCTCATCTTTTGGGCGAATGAAGGTAGCAATGGTGGTAAAAATGGCCTGTGTTGCCCCTGCGGTAACCGTGATTTCAGATTCAGGATGATAGTAGTTGCCATACAAGCGTTCAATTTTTTCTGAAATGGCTTCCCGAAGGGAAAGCGCCCCTTGCATGGGTGCATATTGATTGTGCCCTTTTTTAAAAGCCTCGCTTACCAGCTCCAACAACTCAGGGTCTGGATCAAAATTGGGAAATCCCTGGGATAGATTTATGGCATTATGGGCACGGGCCAGTTGATTAATCGTTGTAAAAATGGTGGTGCCCACATGGGGTAATTTAGATGTGATTTCAATCATTGGCGTGATATTCTTTTAATCTGTCAAGGACTTTTTGCAAGCAACTCTCAAGGTCTTTTTTCACCTCGGTCTCCCAGAATCGAAACACGGTATAGCCCATTTGTTCTAAGGCTTCGTTTACTTCTTCGTCCCGTTGGATATTGCGCTCAATCTTTGGAATCCAGAATTCGCGGTTGCTTTTGATTTTGTGTTTGCGTTCCTCCCAATTGTGGCCGTGCCAAAACTCCCCATCAATAAAGATGACGGTTTTGTATTTTTTTAGGGCAATGTCTGGCTTACCAATAAGTTTTTTGTAATCGATACGATACCGATACCCAGCTTGCCACAACGCTTTCCGGAACGCCAACTCGGGTTTGGTGTTTTTGCCCCGAATCTTTCCCATGATCTTGGAACGTTCCGGCGTGGTATAGAAACCACTTTCCTCATTAAATCGAGGTACTTTAATACGTTCTTTCGGATACTTTTTGGGCATACGGGAATATACGAAGGATTCAATCAAAAATAAACTGTTGAAATGTCATTCTGAGCACAGCGAAGAATCTATTAGCGGACAACAGGATGGTTTGACACGAAGCTCACGAATTTACACTAATGCTTTTTGGGCGCTGAGCGTAGTTGAAGCGTGATGAGGTCTCGACTGCGCTCGACCTGACAGTATCTAAAGCAAAAAACCCAAATTCCTATTGGAATTTGGGTTTTATATATTGAAATGTTATGGTGTCTATCCCTTCAACGAAGCAGATAGATATTCACGATTCATTCGTGCAATGTTGGTCAATGAAATGCCTTTAGGACACTCCACTTCACAAGCACCGGTATTGGTACAGTTACCAAAACCTTCTAAATCCATTTGGCGAACCATGTTCTGAACCCGTTCCACAGCTTCAATCCTACCTTGTGGCAACAGAGCAAACTGGGAAACTTTGGCTGAAGTGAACAACATGGCACTCGCATTCTTACAGGCCGCTACGCAGGCTCCGCACCCAATGCAAGTAGCGGCATCCATGGCCTCATCCGCATCATGTTTGTTGATGGGAATGGCGTTGGCATCCACGGTGTTTCCGGAAGTGTTCACGGAAATATAACCACCAGCTTGTTGGATTCTTTCAAAAGCGCTTCGGTCCACAATCAAATCCTTTATCACAGGGAACGCTTTTGCTTTAAATGGCTCAATGACAATCGTGTCGCCATCGTTGAATTTACGCATGTGTAATTGGCAGGTAGTTACCAATCGGTCTGGACCGTGCGGTTCACCGTTGATTTGAAGTGAACAGGTTCCGCAGATACCTTCCCTACAGTCATGGTCAAATTCCACGGGCTCTTCTCCTTTGGAAACCAACTCCTCATTAAGGATGTCCAGCATTTCCAAGAAAGACATATCACCTTCTACACCATCAAGGGTATAATCAACTATCTTACCTGGTGAAGATGCGTCTTTTTGACGCCATATTTTTAGATACAATTTCATAGCTTCTTATTTGTAGGATCGTGTCTTCAGTTCAATATTCTCGTATACCAAATCTTCTTTGTGCAATTCGGCATCTTTGGGCTCACCTTTGTATTCCCAAGCGGCCACATATTTAAAGTTCTTATCATCACGGAGTGCTTCCCCCTCCTCGGTTTGGTACTCTTCACGGAAGTGACCACCGCACGATTCATTTCGGTGCAAAGCATCTTTCGCGAATAGCTCACCCAACTCCAAGAAGTCCGCCACGCGTCCTGCTTTTTCCAATTCTTGATTTTTGGAATCGATGGTTCCAGGTATTTTTACATTTTCCCAGAAATCTTTCCGAAGTTCTGAAATTTCCTTGATGGCTTCCTCAAGTCCTTTTGCATTTCGGGCCATACCACATTTGTTCCACATGATTTTGCCCAGTTTTTTATGGTAGTAATCCACGGAGTGGATTCCAGTTCCGGACATCAACTTCTCCATTCGGTCGCGAACCTGTTTTTCGGCTTCATCAAATGCCTCTGAATCGGTTGGAATGGCACCTGTTCTAATATCATCTGACAAATAATCCCCGATGGTGTATGGCAATACAAAATAACCATCAGCCAGACCTTGCATCAAAGCAGAAGCACCCAAACGGTTGGCGCCGTGATCACTAAAATTGGCCTCCCCAGCAGAATAGCATCCGGGGATGGTAGTTTGTAGGTTGTAATCCACCCAAAGTCCACCCATGGTGTAGTGCACTGCGGGATAAATCATCATAGGGGTTTTATATGGGTTTTGATCTACGATTTTTTCGTACATCTGGAAGAGGTTACCGTATTTGGCTTCGATAACTTCTTCTCCCAATTTTATAATGGTGGCCTCATCCGGATTCTTAATACCGGAGGTCAAGGCTTTTTCTTTTCCATATCGTTTGATGGCCGATGCGAAATCCAAGTATACCGCTTCACCCGTTTTGTTTACGCCAAATCCAGCATCGCAACGCTCTTTGGCAGCCCTTGAAGCCACATCTCGAGGCACTAGGTTTCCAAACGCTGGGTATCTTCGCTCCAAATAGTAATCTCTATCTTCTTCGGCAATCTGTGTTGGTTTTAATTTGCCTTCACGGATGGCAACGGCATCTTCCATTTTCTTCGGCACCCAAATACGACCATCGTTTCGTAGCGATTCTGACATCAACGTCAATTTGGATTGATGTTCACCAGAAACCGGAATGCAAGTGGGGTGGATTTGCGTAAAACAAGGGTTGGCAAAGAAAGCACCTTTTCGGTGGGCCCGCCAAGCGGCCATGACATTACTTCCCATGGCATTGGTTGATAAGAAGAACACGTTTCCATATCCTCCTGTGGCCAAGACCACGGCATGACCGCTGTGTCGTTCAATTTCACCAGTCACCAAGTTTCGTGCTATGATGCCCCTGGCTTTGCCATCCACCAAAACCAAATCCATCATTTCATGACGGGTATAGGATTGGATTTTACCGCGATTGATTTGTCGGTTCATGGCGGCATAGGCACCCAACAACAATTGCTGTCCGGTTTGTCCTTTGGCATAGAAGGTTCTGGATACCAACACCCCTCCAAAGGAGCGGTTGTCCAACATACCCCCATATTCGCGGGCAAAAGGAACGCCTTGCGCCACACATTGGTCAATAATGTTTCCTGAGACCTCAGCCAATCGATACACATTAGCTTCACGAGAACGGTAGTCACCTCCTTTTATAGTATCGTAGAACAGACGATAGTTACTGTCACCATCCCCTTGATAATTCTTGGCCGCATTGATACCTCCTTGTGCCGCAATGGAGTGCGCCCTACGGGGTGAATCTTGGTAACAGAAAGTCTTTACGTTATACCCCAACTCGGCCAAAGTGGCTGCTGCGGCACCACCAGCCAATCCTGTACCCACAACAATAATATCGATGTTCCTTTTGTTGGCGGGGTTGACAAGGTTAATGTCATTTTTATGTTTGGTCCATTTGTCGGCCAACGGCCCAGATGGAATTTTTGAATCCAATATGCCCATACTTAATGTGTTATTGGGTTAAAGTGGTGATACAGGGCGATGAAGGCAAAGCCCAAAGGAATGACCACCGAAAATATTTTAGTGAGCGTTTTTACGGCAGGGGTGTATTTGTTGTTCCATCCCATGCTTTGGAATGAGGAGGCGAAGCCATGCCACAAGTGAAGGCTCAGCAGAACAAATGCAATTACATAAAGAATGGTCCTCCAGAAGGGCTCAAATTTTTCCACGGTTTCATGATAGTACCGCGTTGGGTCTTCTGGGGAAACTTCAATGTATTTATAGGCCATCTCATGCACCCAGAAATCGTAGAAGTGCAACACCAAGAAAGCGAGCACCACCAATCCGGAATAAATCATGTTCCGAGACACCCAAGGCGCATTGGCACTGCCCTTGTACTTTACATAACTCCCTCCACGGGCTTTTTTGTTCTGAATCTCAAGCGCAAAACCCATAACAAAATGGATGATTACGCCTGCAATCAAAATAGGCTGCAGAACAAATTGAACCAATGGGTTGTACCCCATAAAATGGGACCAAGAGTTAAAAGTTTCCGGATCTATGACCGAAGTAATGTTAATGGTAAAATGTTGTGTAAGAAAAACAACCAAAAAAAGACCCGAAAGTGCCATTACCACTTTGCGGGCAATTGAAGATTTTATCAATCCACTCATTAGTGCTGGTTTTACGACAAATTTACGGTACGGTTAAGTTTTTAACAAGCTTTCAACATTGTAAAACCAGTTATTTAGACTGATTTTAAGCTTCTGTGATATTAAACCAACGAAAAGGTTTTGTTTTATGGATATGATAAAACAGTAACCCTTAAATTATGGCAAAAGGAATCCGTTTTGGGATTTTTGACCGATATTACAATTGATTTTAACCAACCCAATGCCATGGACATTGCCATTTTATCCGTTAGCCTTAATGTACATTCCACCAGAAGGATAGCGCAAGAAGCCGAGAATGCCGGCCACTATGTTGAAATGATAGACCACACCAAATGCTCGGTGAAATTGGGTAACGAAAAAGCTCAAATTTATTTGGATGCTGAGGATATCACCGATGAGTTTGATGCCATTATTCCCCGTATCGGTACAACCGTTACCAGACATGGTGCAGCCATTGTAAAGCAGTTTGAGATGAACAACATCTTCAGTACGGCACGATCTTTAGGGATTACTCGGGCGCGGAACAAAGTGCGAACTTTGCAAATTATGGCCAGAAAGGGAATCCCCATACCAGAAACCGTGTTTTCCATCAACCCACACAATGTTGAAGAGCAAATAAAATTGTTGGGAGGAGGACCGGTCATCATAAAACTGCAAGAGGGCACCCAAGGTAAAGGTGTGATGTTGGCCGAGAGCAAAAAATCGGCAAAATCTATTATCGATACCTTATATAATATGAACACCAGTATCCTTTTACAGGAATACATTGAGGAGGCCCATGGTGAAGATCTTCGGATTATTGTAGTGGGAAATAAAGTGGTAGCCAGCATGAAACGCACCAGCGATATTGATGATTTTCGCTCCAATGTACACCGAGGTGCAGAAACAGAAGCAGTACAATTGACGCCAAAAGAGAAATTCATCGCCATAAATGCCACCAAACATTTGGGACTTGGCGTGGCCGGGGTAGACCTTATCCGCTCCAAAAAAGGACCATTGTTGATTGAGGTCAATGCCTCACCGGGTTTAAAAGGAATTGAGGCTGCAACTCAAGTTAATGTGGCCAAGCATATTATTCAATTTGTAGAGAAGAATGGGCGCAGAAAACGAAAATAAGACGCTGACGATAAATGGTGAAACCATTGCTCCAGGAGAAAATAAACTGTTGCAATTGAACATTGCCCGACTTCCAACCGGAACGTTGATCGATATTCCTGTGCACGTGTTCAATGGCAAAAAGGCAGGGCCTACGGTTTTAGTCCAAGCAGGATTGCACGGCGATGAGATCAATGGTGTGGAGACTTTACGAAGGATGCTTCAAGAAAACAAATTCGCCATAAAAAAGGGAGCCGTGATTGTAGTACCGATTCTAAACATATTCGGATTTATCCATTTTTCCAGGGATGTGCCAGACGGGAAGGATGTTAATCGAAGCTTTCCGGGGCGGAAGACAGGATCATTGGCCAGTCGGATTGCCCATACCTACACCGAACAGATTTTACCCCAAGTGGATTTTGGCATCGACCTGCATACGGGAGGAAGCCAACGGCACAATCATCCACAGGCAAGGTACACCTCAGGAGATGTCCAAAGTGAAGCCTTGGCCAAAGCATTCAATGCCCCATTTTATTTTGCCTCGAAATTGATAACAGGCTCTTTTCGTAAGGCTACGCATAAAATGGGAATTCCCAGCATGGTCTATGAGTCGGGTGAGAGTATGCGCTTTGATGAAAATGCCATCGCTATAGGAATGCGGGGTGTGGAAAATGTGTTCCAATATTTGGGGATGACATCGAAAGAGACAAAGAATAAGCAAAAACCATCTGTTCATTTAGAATCCACTCGTTGGATACGGGCACCAAGGGCAGGAATGTTTATTCCACAAGTAACCAATGGCGAGGCTGTGAAAAAGGGCCAGATTTTGGGACTGACCACAGATACATTTGCCAAAAAGAACAAAAAAGTAAAAGCTCCTTTTGATGGATATATTATCTGCATTAACCATCAAGCAGTAGTAAACCAAGGTGATGCACTATTCCACATAGGGCGTTAGCCCAAATTTCTTGTCGTTGATTTTAGAGATGCTCCATTTAATGGCGGTTTCGAGGTCAGAGAATTGACGAATGCTTTCCCTGAAGAACATTTTTTCCAGAACAATACTGGACAATCCGCCCTTATTGTAGGCCACCACGGAGTAAAATTCGAGCTGGTGTCTGTTTTTGTAGAATCTCAGCCAATCGGTTGGCACAACCGAATAGTTGTTGATGCGGTTTGAAATATAGGCGATGGGATTGTCCTTTCCAAGGACATCGTAGGCGATATTGATGATCTTCTTCGCCATGGACCAATTAAAGACCACCCCTTCCTTGATTTCAGATATGACCAGTCCATCAAAAAAATAGAATACGCCAAAATCACATTCCCTTATTTCACGAATGTTCTTAAAAAAGTCTATTTCCTTAACGGTTTTTTTCATAGCCCATAAATATCTCGAAAAGCATGAGATTCAGATGATAAAATTAAGAAATCTTGACATCTGGAAAGGATATGAAATCATAACAAAAAGATAATTTTTGGTCAGGGGCTACATCAATTTCCTATTCCCAATTGGTTCTAGATTCCATTTAGAGATAGCTCAACCACCATTTTTCCCTGTGGTTGGTCTTGTAGTTATTGTACCAACTGCAAATGGGATACAAGGCAATGGTCAAAACAATCCAAACAAGGTACACTACCCAAAGGCTAAAACCATATCCCTGCAATTCAGGCTGTAGGGTAACCCAAACATCAATAACCATATCCGAAAAATTAAAACCAGTGGACATAGCAGCCAAAACCGCAAGTAAATGGATCGCATAAATATGTACAATATAAAAGAACATGGGAACCCTGCCTATGACCACAAGTTTCTCTGTCCATTGGTTCTGTAGATTTTCCACTAACCCCAAAAACAGAATGGAAGGCCCCAACGTAATCAATAGGTATAACAAGGACGGAGGATATTTAGTCACATTAAAATACGAAGCGATGGTCATGCCAAGGGAATCTTGTTGTGCCCATGCCTGTGGGTCACCATACATATTTAGGGTTCTCAGAACAAAAAACAGTATGGTCAATCCCAACCCAAGTTGAAACAGACGCTTTATTCTAAGTTTTGAATCGTAGGAAGGTTTATACAATTCTCCAAAATAATAGCCCAAGGGCATTACAAAAATCCAAGGTATTAGGGGATAGCCAACAAAAACCTGGAAACTGCCCATATCCACAATATTAAACACATGCAAAAAAGTCCAAAAGCCCGAAGCAACCGAATCGGTAGGAGCAATGGGGTCCAATAGATTATGGCCAAATATCGCCACCAACGCAAGCCCGATCATCAACTTTTTGGGAAGATGTATAAATCCAGCCAAGAAGATCATGCTTATGCCCAAAACCCAAATCACTTGTAGCAGAATAATGGAATAATCCAACTTGAACATCCATGCCAACTTTATAACGGTGAGTTCGGCAATGACCAACCAAAGACCTCGTTTCAACAACCAAACGGACAATGATTTTTTATCTCTGCGCTGGCCTACAAAAAAGGCGGAGGTACCTGCAAGAAAAACAAAGACCGGAGCGCAGAAATGGGTCACAAAACGTGTCCAAAAAAGCGGCACATTGGTTTGGGCGATATCTTCAGGATCAAAGAAATAGGCATCGAAATGAAAATAATCACGTACATGGTCGAGTGCCATGATGACCATGACAACGCCACGGAGCATGTCAATGGATTTAATTCGGTTTTTGCGGTTGGATTTCATAATTGCTGAGATTTCAGATGAAAATAAGGTAACTGACTGATGTTTTGGCAATTACTAAGCCAAGCTACGTAAATCCCATGAAAAAACACACCCGAAAATTGCTTTATTTTGTGAGGACAGAAATTCTCTTAGTGCAGGAATTATTTTTCCATGTTTTTAAGCTGAATACCCAAAGCCTTGGTGGAAAGCTGTACCTCCAATAAGGAAAGCACCAACGACATGACCAAGAACACCAAACTAATTCCAAAAATGACATTGGCCCAAATATCCAACTCCACATAAATGAGGAACATGGTAATGGCTGCCAACAAAAAACTGATGATGGCCGTGGCTTGCATGTTCTTTATAATGCCCAACCTTTTCCGAAGCTGGTGGATCTGTTGTTTTAGGGGTTGGGCTGAAGTCTCCTCAAACTGTTTGTGCAACTGCCGGATCAGGGCGGCAATGGCCAAATATCTGGCATTATACGCCAACATGGTAAGCGAAATGGCGGGAAACAAAAGCGCGGGAATACTTAGGTTGAGCTGCATGGATTTTTCTTTGAACAGGGAAGTTATGAATTTGTCTTGGGTAACACAATTACCTACATTTGGGCCAATCAAATTAGTTATATGAAATATTCTCCCATAGACAGTAATCTGTTTGTAAAAAATCGTAAAAAATTCACGGCACAGATGAAGCCAAAAAGCATTGCCGTGTTCAATTCCAATGATATTTATCCCATAGGTGCAGATAGCACTCTTCCTTTTGAACAGAGCCGTGATCTTTTTTATCTCTGCGGTGCCGACCAAGAGGAAACCATACTATTATTGTTCCCGGATGCCACGGATCCAAAACACCGAGAAATTTTGTTCGTTAGGGAGACCAATGACCATATTGCCGTTTGGGAAGGACCAAAACTGACCAAAGAACATGCTACCGAAGTATCGGGGATAGAAACTATTTATTGGCTCACCGAGTTTGACAAGGTGTTTTTTGATTTGATGACCGAGGCGGATACCATTTACTTCAACACCAATGAACATTATCGTCAGGCAGTTGAGACCCAGACCCGTGAAGATCGTTTTATTGAAAAATGTAAAAAGGATTTTCCTGCCCACCAATGGGCCAAAAGCAATCCCATTTTGCAAGAAATCAGGGGAATCAAGGAGCCAGAAGAGCTTGACATCATGCAAACCGCTTGCGATATTACCGAAAAGGGGTTCAGGAGAATCCTTGAATTTGTAAAACCAGGGGTATGGGAATATGAAATTGAAGCCGAGTTCTTGCATGAATTTGTTCGAAACCGTTCCAAAGGATATGCCTATCCACCCATCATTGCGGCAGGAAACAATGCCAATGTACTCCACTATCTGGTGAACAACCAACAGGCAAAGGATGGTGATATGATCTTGTTGGATTTGGCTGCCGAATACGCTAACTATTCCAGCGATATGACCCGAACCATTCCGGTAAATGGAAGATTTACCGACCGGCAAAAGGAGGTTTATAGCGCCGTACTTCGAGTAAAAAACGAAGCCACCAAAATGTTGGTGCCCGGGGTTATTTGGGCTGAATTTCACAAGGAAGTCGGTAAGATCATGACTTCAGAGTTGATTGGTTTGGGACTTTTGGACAAAGCCGATGTGCAAAACGAAACCCCAGATTGGCCGGCCTATAAAAAATACTTTATGCACGGCACCAGTCACCATATAGGACTGAATACCCATGACTATGGGGAATTAAAAACGCCAATGAAAGCCAATATGGTCTTTACCGTAGAACCGGGAATTTATATTCCAGATGAAGGCATGGGCGTTCGTTTGGAGGATGATGTGGTCATTCAGGAAACAGGTGAACCGTTCAACCTAATGCGCAACATCCCAATAGAGATTGAAGAGATAGAGGAGTTGATGAATGCCTAATGCACCCACTACGAAAACATATTGAAGAACTGATCGCATTGACCGATGAGGAATTCGATATGGTTTTGAGCCACTTTGAGCCCATTCAAAAACGGAAACACCAATATATTGTCCAAGAGGGAGATTTCGTGGACAAAGAATTTTGGATTCTAAAAGGATGTCTCAAAAGTTATTTTGTGGATGACGAGGGGAAGGAACACATTCTTCAATTTGGCATGGAAAACTGGTGGATCACGGATTATGAATCCTTCATAAACCATACGCCGTCAAAAATTTCCATTGATTGTATTGAGGACAGTGAACTCCTGTACATCACCTTTGAAAACAGGGAAAAACTAACGGCCCAAATGCACAAGATGGAACGCTTTTGGGCCAAAAAGAGCAAATTTGGAAGAATTGCGCTCCAAAACAGGATTCTTTCCCTCCTAAAAAATTCGGCCAAAGAACGGTACGATGTGCTTTTGGAACAATATCCGCAACTCTTTCAGCGGGTTCCCAAAAAGCTCATCGCTGCCTATTTGGGAGTTTCACGAGAAACCTTAAGCCGACTACAATTCTAGATTGACTTTATTTTTTGTGACCTACATCACTCTAAATCTGTGATGTAGGTCCTTCTTTTTGGCATTGACCCCATCGCACCTTTGTAGGGTAATTTTAAATAGACAAAAATGCCTTACGTAAACATTAAGGTTACCGATGAACAGGTAACCCCAATCCAGAAACACAAATTGATCGAGGGCGTAACCCAAGTATTGGTGGACGTGCTCAACAAAAATCCCAAGACAACTCATATTGTAATTGATGAGGTGCCCATTGACAATTGGGGTTATGATGGAAAACAATATGCAGAAACAAAAAAACAAAGCGCATGAAAAACAAGACAGTCATTATAACAGGGGCCTCTACAGGATTGGGAAGGGAAACGGCCCAGTACTTTTTGGAAAGGGGCAGTAATGTGGTCATGAACTCCTCCAATGCATCAAATTTGGAAAAGACATTCCAATCGCTGGGGTCACCAGATAATGCTACCTGTGTTGTTGGCGATATCAGCAAACGGGAAACCGGAAAAAAATTGGTCGAAACCGCCTTGGAAAAATTTGGTTCCATTGATGTGTTGATCAACAACGCGGGGATTTTTGCCCCCAAGCCTTTTTTGGATGTAAATGAAGCAGATTTGGAAGCATTTTGGAAGGTGAACCTTTTGGGAACTTACATTACTTCCCAAGAGGCGATACCCCATATGATTGAGCAGGGTGGCGGAGCCATCATTAATATCGGAACCGTTTTGGTAGATCATGCCATAGATGGATTCCCAGCAACCGCTCCCTTGACGAGCAAAGGTGCCATCCATGCGCTGACGAGACAACTCGCCGCCGAATTTGGCAAGCAGAAGATTCGGGTGAATACCATTGCTCCGGGCATCATTAGAAGTCCTCTTCAAGGTAAAATTGGGGTGGAAGATGCGGACAGCCTTGCGGGATTGCATCTTTTGAACCGTATCGGTGAAGCCCGAGAGATTGCAGAAGCAGCTTATTATTTGGCATCCGCAGATTTTATAACGGGTGAGACTATTAATGTGGCAGGTGGGCACACCGTGGGCCATGCCATTTAAAGAGTAGGTTATGTACACAGAAAATAGAAAAGCGATAGAAGAATTAATAGCATCTTATTTTGAGGGTATTTTCAATGGCGATGTGGAAAAATTGGAGAAGTGCTTTCATGAAAACACCTATTTGTATGGGGACATCAAAGGTGTGGATTACCTAAAAAGTAAGTCAGCCTATATTGAAGGGGTCCAGAACAGACAAAGCCCAAAGTCCTTGGGAGAGGAATTTAGAATGAGCATTATTGGACTTGATGTTTTGGGGAAGGTAGCCATGGCCAAATTGCATGTGCCTTTTTCGGGATATAATTATTACGATTACTTGTCCTTTTCCAAAATAGCAGGGGAATGGAAAATTGTAAATAAAGTTTTTACACATGTAGACTAATTGTTGATTTTAGATGTGGAGCGGTTTGGAGAATTATCTGGGCCGCTTCAATCGTTTAAATTGTACCTTTGGGTATGTTTTTAGCCTTAATCCAACAAACAGACATCCAAAAAAAGATGGAAGAAGCCCCGGACAGCGCCTACGAAATTGGTGTGGTCATTGGGAGCTATATCCCTTTTGTGGTTTTGGCAGGGATTGCGTATGCCATTTATTACTACAACAAAAAGAAGCGAGGTTCGGAATAGCATACATTTTCCTTTTTAAAGCGCTATAAATTGTAACACAAACTGCATTGGTTCGTCGTAAAAGAAACCCACACATTTACCAACCATGCAAAAAATTATAGCCGTAGTATTGCTTTTTACTACACTGATTTCGTATTCCCAAAATCAACTTTCAAAACCAATTCAAGTGCCTTTTGCCTTGACACCCGAAGGACATATCATTGTTCAGGCAAAAGTTAATGGTATGGAAGGAACCTTTATTTTTGATACCGGAGCGGGCATCAATTTGATGACCCAAAAGTTTGCGGACAAAGTGGGAAGCTTGGAAGAGACCCACCACTTTTACACAGGACATCGAGCCACAGGTGAAGCCCTTCAGGCCAATCTTTGGCTTTACAATTCTTTACAAATTGGAGACTATACCGAAACGAATGGGCAAACGGCAGTGTTCAATTTTGATTTCCCGTTGGATGGACTCATCTCTCTGACCCCTTTCCTGAACCAACCTTTCACCATCGATTTTGAGAACAAGATTCTAACGATAGAATCTTCAGAATCTTTAAATCAAATTCGTTCTAAGGCTGATTTTGAAATGCCTTTGACCTTAACCAATGACAGGAATATCAATTTGGACATATCTACTTCAATTCTTTTGAATGATGATTTGGAATTGCTCGTGCGATTGGATACCGGTGCCGGGTCTGGGGTCTATAGATTCAGTTCTCGGTATATGGAAACATTGGGTGTGGATTCCACCCAAGTTAAAAATGAATTTCGGCCAAGCCCCTTTAAACCCAACGAAGGCAACACCTATTACTTTACCAAACTTGATAAACTATCGACATTGGATAATGAGGTCTCCCTTGAGGTGTTCAACGCCACCTTTGTTGATGGCTTGATCTATGAAGGAATTATGGGAATGGATTGGATTGGACAGAAAATCACCATTGACCTCCCCAAACAAAAAATCTTCGTTAAAAAATAAGGTGTCCGAATCTCCCCCAATGTTGGTAACTTAGGGGTATGAAAGTTTTTATCATTGGCGCTGGAGCTGTGGGAAAGGCACTCGCCGTATCCCTGAATCAAGAGGGCAAAGAGGTAGAATTGATTCGCGGTCATTTGGATGATGGCACATCACAAAAGGAAAAAATCACTTTGGAGCTCAAGGATGGTCCCACACTGCAAGCTGAAATTACAGTGAGCACCTTGAGCAATCACACACAATTGAATGGGCTAGTGGTACTCACCAGTAAATCATTCGGCAATAAAGCATTGTCTGAAAAACTGCAATCAAAAATTGGAATGTCACCCCTAGTGCTGCTTCAAAATGGACTTGGTGTGGAACAGCCTTTTTTGGAAAAGGATTTCCCGGAAATCTATCGCTGCGTTCTATTCGTGACCAGTCAGAATAGTGGCCCGAACACCATAAGTTACAAACCAGTGGCTCCATCGCCCATTGGAACCGTTCAACAAAAACAATCCAATTTGGAGCATGTTGTTGAGGTATTGGACAGCCCCAACTTTAGGTTTATGGCTGAAAAGAATATCCAACGCATCATCTGGAAAAAGGCCATTGCCAATTGTGTGTTCAATTCCATTTGTCCCTTGTTGGAAGTTGACAATGGCATATTCCATCGGGACAAAAATGTATTCGCCATCGCGCAGCGGGTTATTGTGGAATGCGCTTTGATCGCCAATAAAAAAGGAATCGATTTGGGTACTTCAGAACTGGAAGACCAGGTTTTGATGATCAGCCGTATGTCTGATGGGCAACTCATATCCACCTTACAGGACATTAACAATAAAAGAGAAACGGAGATTGATACCCTCAATTTTGAAATCTATCGCATGGCGCAGGCCATGAACCTTTCACACAAAGTAAAAGAGACCCGATTGTTGGGTGAGCTCATAAAAATGAAATCAGAATTACACCGCTGATCAATACACTGAGCAAATGGGCAACCTAAACACCCTATTTTGGATAAAGCTGCTGCACACCCTCATTTGGGCTTTCTTTGTGATTGTAATTTTCTATGTGCTATTTTCCGGAGTTACAGGAAAAATTGACACCTTGACCTGGGTGGGAATAGCATTGGTAATCGGTGAAGGATTGGTGCTTTTGATTTTTAAAATGTTCTGTCCGTTGACCATCTTGGCCCGAAAGTACTCTGATTCCAACAAGGATAATTTCGACATCTTTCTTCCGAATTGGTTGGCCAAGAACAACAAGCTTATTTTCACCACCCTTTTTTTGATTGGTCTGGTGCTTGTTTTGGCACGAACTTTTTTCGGACAATAGCTTTATATCTATTTCAAAACAAAAGGGAACGGCATGGATTTGTGGAACCCTACTTGTTGGGGCAGCAAAATTGATGTCATTTTAGGTCAGAGGATTTTAGTTGTATAGTATGGTCAAATAGCAAGGCGTTTTTGTGATTCATACATCATAACACGTCAATTCCCTATGGATTTAAGCCAAAAATCCTAACTTCACTCCTGCCGGCAGGCAGGTGTCGGTCGATATAATTCACTTTGTACTGAGCGAAGTCGAAGTATTGAAACGATTCATATCTTTGACGTTGTGCATAATTTAACCGAACCTCGAAATGCCATTCCCATTAGACAAAAAATACATACAAGAAACGGAATCGGAATTGAATGTAAAATTTCCATCTGAATTTATAAACCGAATGATAAAATCAAATGGTGGAGAATTATTGATTTCTGACGAGTTTGAGTTTGAACTTTATCCATTTTTGGACAAAACTGACCGAAAAAGAATAAGTCGGACTTGTAATCACATCGGACTTGAAACAAAAAATGCTCGCAAATGGAATGGATTTCCTGAAAATGGAATCGCAATTGGAGCGGACGGATTTGGGAATCAGCTAATCTTGACTCATAACGGAAATAGGATTTTAACTGACGACCTTTATTTCTGGAATCACGAAACAAGAAAAGTGGAAAAAATAGCTGAATCGATTAATAAACTTTACCTTGAAAAAAGCTCATTCTGGAATAAAGTAAAATCTAAGTTTAATAAATAAAAACTATGCACAACACCGGCTATTGTTCATTGCTTCTGACTTTCCTCGCGGAAAGTCCTCGCAAATTTGCTATCTTTCGGTTGCGGCGGAAAATCCTAGCGGATTTTCACGCAACGTAACCATAGCCAAACCGATACGTGAAATTCCCCAATCACTCCACTCTTTTCTTCACAACATTCCCTATCACAAATGCCACCACAGCAGGCAACACCCACCCCAAATGATGCTCGTTCAGGGGCATCCACCACAAAATGTTTCTAACTGAATTGAAACCAATATCCATCGGTCCAAAAGCATAAAAAAGAAATTCGGGGATGCTAAATACAACGGTGGTCACCACCACCCAACGGAAGACGATGGGCGATGCCCATTTTTCAGGGAGTACGTTCAATAGAATCAAAACAATGGTAATAGGGTAAATAAACATAAGTGCCGGCAAAGCCACCGCAATAATATACCCTACATTGAACTGACCAATGAGTACACCTAATACACATCCGACCAAAGCTGTAATCCGGTAGGCCAAATGGGAATCGTTGAACCGTGCTCGAACAAAATCTGAAGTTCCTGTAACAATTCCCACTGCAGTGGTAAAACAGGCCAAGCTTACCAGAAGGCTCAAAAACAGGGTGGCTGTGCTGCCCAAGGTTTCGGTACTGATGCCGCTCAAAAGAGCGGTTCGGGTAATATCAGCAGGAAAAACATCGCTGAACAAAGCCCCGGTTAAAATAAGTCCGGCATAGACGAGGAACAATCCCAAACCGGCCCAAAGCCCTGCCTTTCGGATGAGGCTTTTTTTGGCTTCGTAACTAGCCGTTCTGTCCTTAATATTAATGGAAACAATAATAACCGCACCCACTACAACCGCCCCGATGGCATCGAAGGTTTGGTAGCCTTCCAAAATCCCATCACTGAATGGATGTTTTAGGGTTGAAGTCGAAAAATCAAAATCCAATGAAAATACGGCCGTGGCCACAATCAACAATAGGATGATAAGGATACCCGGGGTGAGCAGCTTACCCACAACATCCAAAACCTTGGACCGATTGATGACAAACAGGTAGACCAAGGCAAAGTAGAGCAGGCTAGTGAGTAAAGTTGATGAATTCCATAGCGGTTGAATGGCCATTTCATGGGTTACCGATGCGGTGCGCGGGGAAGGTAGCGCAATGGAAATGGTATAGATGATATAGCAATAGATAAGGCTGAAGGTGGGAGACACTTTTTTGGCGAAATCGAACAGTGTACCTTGAAGTCGCGCATGAGCTAAAATACCCAAGAGGGGAATCAACACGGCAGATAGACAAAATCCTAAGGTAACCAACCACCAAGAGTTCCCCGATTTAAACCCCAAAAGAGGGGGGAGAATAAGGTTTCCGGCACCAAAAAAGAGGGAGAAAAGGGCAAACGCGGTAATTGTTAACGTTTTTTTGTTCATAAGGTGTTGATAATTATTACACAATGTAGTATATTTCGAAAGCGCAGTTCAACGAAAATAATTGACTTTTTGACGATTATAGTGTATTTCATCGAAAAAAAGTCTTTTGAAAAATCTGAGCAAAATAAAAAGTTATCAACATTCGTTGAAAAAGAAAAACCATTCAACAAAAACCAACGTATAACAAAAAACTACTATTAATCCACCATGGCATTTTTAACGATTCCCCAAATCGAATGGATGCACCCTAACACAACAACCGGCTTATGAAAACAACTACTACCCACCATGGCAACAAAATCTCTTCTTTATTCTGCAACGTATTTGGACATCACTACGTGGTTGCCAAAAAAGTGACACAACACATTAAGGAATACAAGTGTATTCATTGTCAAAAAGAAGTTACCACAGATGTTAGTGGTAAGCTTTCCGCATTGACCCCCCAGATGCAGGAAATCAACAACACACTAGAAGACATGTACAGAAAACGAAGGACAAAATTGGTGCAGCGTGTAGCATAACCAAGTTTTCCAATACAAGTTTTACGGTTTATCCCGAAAACTTAAGTAAGTACCTACTGCTATACAGGTCGCGTGCCCCAAGACCATGAAGTGGATGCCCTTGAGTTTCGGGATTTTTTGTGCCTATCCGTTAAAGGAATTCCAGCCTTGGGCCGTAAGGGGTATCTTGGTTTCGGCACGGGTAATGAGATGTGCTCCCTCACTCTTTTGGGTCATGTGTCCGATGACGGTCAAATTGGGATTGGCTTTTATTTTCGGAAAATCTGCCTGATCAATGGTAAATAACAATTCGTAATCCTCACCACCGCCCAAAGCAATCATGGTGCTATCCATTTGAAACTCTTCAGAGGTTGAAATTACGGTTGGATCCAGTGGAATTTTATCTTCAAACAGATTGCAGCCCACATCGCTGCGTTTGCACAAATGCAGAATTTCTGAGGATAGCCCATCGCTGATGTCGATCATAGAAGTGGGTTTTACTTCCAACTTCTGCAACAGCTCTATAATATCTTTTCGGGCTTCAGGCTTAAGCTGACGCTCTACAATATAGGAGTAAGGTTCCAAATCCGGTTGGTTCTCTGGATTTACCTTGAAGACTTCTTTTTCCCGTTCCAAGACTTGGAGCCCCAAATAGGCACCGCCCAAATCTCCGGTGACCACCAAAAGATCATTGGGTTTACTGCCACTTCGGTAAACAATATCCTTTTCATCAGCAATGCCCAAAGCCGTTACGCTAATGAGCATCCCTTTGTTGGAAGAGGTAGTGTCGCCTCCGACCAAATCCACATTGTAAAGTTTGCAGGCCATGGCCACCCCATCATAAAACTCTTCCAAGGCTTCCAATGGAAAGCGGTTGGATACTGCAATGGAAACCGTTACCTGCGTGGCCATGGCATTCATGGCGTAAATATCCGACAGGTTTACCATTACGGATTTATACCCCAAGTGCTTTAGGGGCATGTAGCTAAGGTCAAAATGTACCCCTTCCACTAACATATCGGTGGAAACAACCGTTTTTTTATTCTGAAAATCCAATACAGCGGCATCATCACCGATGCCCATTTTAGAGGAAGGTTGATGCAGTTCAAAATTTTGGGTGAGGTGTTCAATCAGGCCAAACTCTCCCAAATCTTCCAATGAGGTACGTTGTGGATTTTTGTCTTCTATCATTGGGCAAAAGTAAACAGGATAATTTTAAATTGTACCTTTAGAAGAAAACAAACGTAAAATTGCTATGTCATGGGAATAAAAGCTTTATTGCCACTTTTAGCCATTTTGTTTTTAGCGGGATGCTCAAGCGATGACAGTCCTAATGCACCAAATGGAAATGGAGGAGGTATGGAAGAGGAGGGACCAAACATTGGCGATGGAACCGTTTTTCTTTGGTCCAGCCCTTGTGAAGCTGGAGTGGCCACTGTTTATCCTTGCCAAGGGTATGATTTGCTCTTTCAAATGGACCTCGATGCTTTCAATGCAAATGCAGCAAACGATATTTGGGGTTGGACGGATGCTTCCACAGGCAATGAATATGCCCTGATCGGTTTGGACAATGGTACCGCCTTTGTGGATATCACCAATGCCCAAAACCCAGTTTATTTAGGAAAATTCCCCACGGCTACCGAATCCAGTATTTGGCGAGATATCAAGGTTTATGGAGATTATGCCTTCATTGTATCGGAGGCCAAAAACCATGGCATGCAAGTCTTCGATTTAAAAAAACTCAGAAATGTTGCTGAACCACCAGAAGTTTTTACGGCTGATACGCGCTATACTGGAATTGGAAATGCCCATAACATTGTGATCAATGAAGAAATGGGTTTTGCCTACCCCGTAGGTACGGCACGCAATGATACGTTTAATGGAGGAGTACATTTTGTTGATATTCAAGACCCAACAAGCCCAACCGGTGTGGGTGGATATGGCGCAAATGGGTACACTCATGATGCCCAAGTAATCTCCTATAATGGACCGGATACAGATTATTCTGGACGAGAAATTTTTATCGGCGCCAATGAAACCCAAATAGCCATAGCTGATATAACTGACAAGACCAACCCAAGTGAAATAAGCACTATAGGTTACCCCAATAGAGGATATACTCATCAGGGTTGGTTCACGGATGACCATCGTTATTACATTTTAGGTGATGAGACCGATGAAATCAATTTTGGTTTCGATTCCAGAACTTTGATTTTTGATATGACAGATTTGGACAATCCTGTATTGCATACCACCTATATAGGGCCAACCTCAGCAACCGATCACAATGGCTATGTAAGGGGTGATGAATTTTTCTTGGCCAATTACTCGGCAGGTCTACGGGTGTTGGATATTTCAGGAATTGATTCAGGAACCATTACCGAAACCGGTTTTTTTGACACCCATCCAACCAACAACATACCTGGATTTGATGGGGTTTGGAGTGTCTATCCCTATTTTGAAAGCGGTAAGATTATCGTCAGCGACACCCAATCTGGGTTTTTTGTGGTGCAAAAATCCAATTAACAATGAGGAGGTTCGAATATATCTTTTTATTGATTTGCCTTTGGTCCTGTTCAAATGATGATGTTTCTCCGGCCCCGGAAATGGAAACCCCTTTTTTGGGCGAAGTGAAGTGGATCAAAAGTTTTGGGGGTTCTGGAGAGGAAACTGCACAGTCCATTATCCAAACTATGGATGGCGGCTACGCCATTTTGGGGTATAGCAATAGTACAGATGGTGATTTGGCTGGGAAAACCTTGGCAGTAAACGATTATTGGCTGCTAAAATTGGATGCCGAAGGTAATTTACAATGGAACAAGACGTATGGAGGTAGCAAGGACGATCGTGGGCAATCCGTAATCCAGACCTCAGATGGGGGCTATGCCCTAGTGGGCTATGCCATGAGTGATGATGGCGATGGCAGCAACAATGAAGGGTTCCATGATAACTGGATTCTTCGTCTAGATGCATCAGGCAATATTTTATGGGAACAAAGCTTTGGATTTGCTGGACATGATCATTCCTATGATGTGATTCAGACAATGGATGGGGGTTTCTTTTTTGCTGGTTTTTTAGATGTGACCCTTTCCAATGGTGAAGGAAATTTTGGAAAAGGAATAAGCTCGCTCACAAGACATGGTGTTGGGGAGTTTTGGGGCACCAAACTCGATGCTGAGGGCAATTTGGAATGGAGAAGATATTTTGGCGGCACCAACAATGATAGAGCCCATGCGGTGGTTCAAGCAGATGATGGTGGCTTTGTGATGGCCGGCTTTTCAGAAAGTGATGATTTTGACGTCTCCAACACCAAGGGCAGTTACGATTTTTGGGTGGTCAAAGTAGATGCAGGGGGAGACTTAGTATGGGAAAAATCCTTTGGAGGAACAGGCATAGAGGTTTCGTATGATATCAAAAAAACTCCGGATGGTGCTTATGCTATTTTGGGACATACATTTAGTACCGATACCGATATTTCCAGAAATCATGGTGAATCTGATGTCTGGCTCATTAAAATTGATGACGATGGAAACTTGTTGTGGGAAAAGACCTTTGGAGGTTCCGAATTTGATGATGCCAAAGGACTTGATATTGCCCCAAATGGTAGTTTTGTAATCGCTGGAAATTCAAAAAGTACAGATGGTGATGCCACTGAAAATAAGGGTGAAAATGACCTATGGTTTATCAAAACCGATAAGGGTGGAAATCTCACCTATCAAAAATCCTTTGGAGGTTCTGGATTGGACTTCGGTTTTGATGTTGTCCATTGTGAAGATGGCTCTGTTGTTCTAGTCGGAGAAGCGGCCAGTAGTGACTTCGTGGACCTTGCCCCCAAGGGAATGACCGACCTCGTGGTCATTAAACTTAAATAGCCACCCTGTTCCATAGAAAACCCCTATGAACATATTCGTTATTATAATGTTAGGATTCATGGTAAAACCCTACTTATACAGTATATTTGTGGGCTATTTAGAACAAATCCAGTTAAGATGATTAAAGTTTCAGAAACAGCTAAGCAGAAAGTGGTGTCGCTCATGACCGAGGAAGGTTATGACGCCAGCACCGATTTTGTGCGTGTAGGCGTGAAAAGTGGAGGGTGCAGCGGTTTGTCCTATGAATTGAAATTTGATAAAACAGCTGCTGATACCGATAAGGTTTTTGAGGATAATGCCGTGCGCATCATCGTAGATAAAAAGAGCTTTTTATACCTCGTGGGCACCACATTGGAATATTCAGGAGGATTGAACGGGAAAGGCTTTGTCTTCAATAACCCCAATGCTCAGCGCACTTGCGGTTGTGGAGAGAGTTTTTCACTCTAAGGCTTGATAAAAAGCGTTCATTTGACTAACTTAAGTTTATGGCTTACACAGAAGAAGAATTAAAAAAAGAACTGGAAACCAAAGAGTATGAGTATGGTTTCTACACAGATATAGAATCGGACACCTTGCCCAAGGGTTTGAACGAGGACATCGTTATTGCCATTTCCAAAAAGAAGGAAGAACCGGATTGGATGACCGAGTGGCGTTTGGAAGCGTTTAGGGCATGGAAACAAATGGAAGAACCAGAATGGGCCAATGTGAAATACAAAAAGCCCAATTTTCAGGATATTTCCTATTACTCCGCTCCCAACAAAAAACCCAAATACAACAGTTTGGACGAAGTGGACCCAGAATTGCTGGATACCTTCAAAAAGTTGGGCATCTCGGTAGATGAGCAAAAGAAATTGGCCGGGGTGGCCGTGGACATTGTAATGGATTCCGTTTCCGTGGCCACGACCTTTAAAAAAACCTTGGCTGAAAAAGGAATTATTTTCTGCTCCATTTCAGAGGCAATTCAAGAGCATCCTGAGTTGGTAAAAAAATACATTGGTACGGTAGTTCCCCAAAAGGACAACTTTTATGCAGCACTGAACTCCGCTGTGTTTTCCGATGGGTCTTTTTGCTACATTCCGAAAGGGGTGCGTTGTCCTATGGAATTGTCCACCTATTTCCGAATCAATCAAGCAGGGACTGGGCAGTTTGAGCGGACCTTGGTTATTGCTGAGGAAGGTAGCTACGTAAGTTATTTGGAAGGCTGTACTGCTCCCATGCGTGATGAAAACCAATTGCACGCCGCCGTGGTGGAACTTATTGCTTTGGATAATGCTGAAATAAAATATTCTACCGTACAGAACTGGTTCCCTGGCGATAAAGAGGGGAAAGGTGGGGTTTTCAACTTTGTGACCAAACGCGGACTATGTGAAAATAACGCGAAAATTTCTTGGACTCAGGTAGAAACGGGATCAGCGGTCACTTGGAAGTATCCTTCCTGTATTTTGAAAGGGAACAATTCCATAGGAGAGTTCTATTCCATTGCGGTGACCAATAATTTTCAACAGGCCGATACCGGAACTAAGATGATTCACTTAGGGAAAAACACCCGAAGCACCATCATTTCAAAAGGTATTTCTGCTGGTAAATCCCAAAACAGTTACCGTGGACTGGTGCAAGTGAATAGCAGAGCGGAGAATGCGCGAAACTTTTCACAGTGCGATTCTTTGTTGATGGGAAATGAATGTGGGGCACATACCTTTCCATACATAGAAGTAAAAAATAAGACTGCACAAATAGAACACGAGGCCACCACCAGTAAGATTGGTGAGGACCAAATTTTTTACTGTAACCAACGCGGTATTGATACAGAGAAAGCCATCGCATTGATTGTGAATGGTTTTAGCAAGGAAGTATTGAACAAACTTCCCATGGAGTTTGCCGTGGAAGCACAAAAATTATTGGAAATCAGCCTTGAAGGTTCAGTAGGATAACACTAAAGTAGAAGCAAGTCAATCGACAAAACAATTTGAAGAAGAACAGATGTTAAAGATCAACAATTTACACGCTAGCGTAGACGATAAAAAAATCCTGAAAGGAATCAACCTTGAGGTCAATCCCGGAGAAGTACATGCCATTATGGGACCCAACGGTTCCGGAAAGAGCACCTTGGCTTCTGTGATTGCTGGAAAAGAGGAATTCGAGATAAAAAAAGGAAACATTTCCCTGGAAGGTGAGGATTTGGAAGAGATGGCTTCAGAGGAAAGAGCGCACAAAGGTATCTTTCTATCCTTTCAATATCCAGTGGAAATCCCTGGGGTTTCGGTGACCAACTTTATAAAAACGGCCATCAATGAATCCAGAAAGGCACGTGGCATGGAAGATATGCCCGCCAATGAAATGTTGAAGCTCATTCGTGAGAAATCGCAGCTGCTGGATATTGATCGCAAGTTTTTGTCCCGTTCCTTGAATGAAGGATTTTCTGGAGGTGAGAAAAAAAGGAATGAAATTTTCCAAATGGCCATGATGGAACCCAAATTGGCCATTTTGGATGAAACTGATTCTGGATTGGACATTGACGCCTTGCGCATTGTGGCCAATGGTGTGAACAAGTTGCGTGGCAAAGACAATGCGATAATTGTGATTACCCACTACCAGCGTTTGTTGGAATATATCGTTCCAGATTACGTGCACGTATTGCATGATGGAAACATTGTGAAATCTGGTACCAAGGAATTAGCCTTGGA
>JAUIBH010000102.1 GCA_030427985.1 Bacteroidia bacterium
AAAACCTATGAGAACCCGGACAACATTTTCAATCAGTTTCTGGATAAGTACTTCCCGAAGAAATGACGGCAACGCAAAGATTTATGCCCGAATCACCGTTGATTCGCAAAGGGCAAACATGAGTTTAAAGTATACTATCCCAAAAGAGATCTGGGACAGTAAAGGGTCGAAGGTTCTGGGGCGAACAAAAGAAGCTCAGGAAATCAATACTTATCTGATGGAAGTTGAAACAGAACTTTTTCAATGCTATCGTGAACTTCGGTCTAGAACGTCCCATATCACTCCACAGATGGTGAAAGCGCACTATTTTGGAGAAGATGTGAGTGAAGTTACTTTAAAGAGTTTGTTTGAGTATCACAACACACACAATGCACATAGTCTTTGCAAGGCTACTCTTAGTCATTACAAGACATGTCAGAAGTACCTGTTGAAGTATATCAAACAACAATATAAATGTGATGACTACAGACTATCACAACTTAAACACCAATTTATAGTCGGATTTGAAACATATTTACGCAAACTACATCCCATAAATCATCACGCTAACCTTTCAAACAACGGTGCAATGAAGCATATTCAACGTCTACGAAAAATGATTAGAATAGCCGTTGATAATGAATGGATAGATAAAGACCCATTTCAAAAGTTTAAAATTAGAATGGAAAGAAAGGAAAGGGAGTTTTTGAACTTACCTGAACTTCAGAAAATTCAAGAATATCACACAGGGATTGAACGGTTACGTATAGTAAAAGACTTGTTTGTTTTTAGTTGCTATACTGGTATTTCTTATTGTGATATAATGGGTCTTAGCGAAGATAACCTTGTACTTGGCATTGATGGAAAATATTGGATAAGCACAAAAAGGATGAAAACGAAGAATAGTTTTAAGCTTCCATTGGTTGGTCCAGCATTATCTATTATTAAACGATACCAATATCATCCTAAACGAGAACCTGAAAAACTATTCCCTAGAATCTCCAATCAAAAATTGAACAGTTATTTAAAGGAAATCGCGGATGCATGTGACATTCCAAAAAATGTTTCTTTCCATATGGCAAGGCACACTTTTGCAACTACGATTACTTTGAGTAATGGGGTTCCCATAGAGACGGTTTCCAAAATATTAGGACATACAAAATTGGCCACTACCCAAGTTTATGCAAGAGTATTGGATAAGAAAATAAGTGAAGATATGAGTGGTCTAGAAACGATTCTGGATTCGAAATTTTCAGATTCAAATGACAATAGGGAAAAGTTTGGAGATCTTGACTTTTGATTTGTAATTCGGAAAAGCCATTCATAAATGCACATCATAAATTTTGTCCCAAGTCTGAACTTCACCTTCTGTATTTGGTTTCTAATTTGTTTTTGTAGTTCGTGAAGATAAGTCCAATCAACAGCTACAAAGAGACAAAAACCACAGAGTTTATTGATACTCCATACACTAAAAGAAAGGTATTTGGGTTTTCACGCTCGCGTGAAAAAACGAATAGCAAGAGGGTGATGCGCAAATTGCGCCATCACGGTTGTTTTCGAGTCTTCAACAAGTTGAAAACCATTTAATTAAAATATTTTTGGAATACTGTTCAAAATCAGGGGTTACAGTAAACTTTTCCGAAATCTACAGTAAACCCTTCGGGAAGCCCCATAAACACTGGAAATTTTTGACGAAAAAATTGACGCAATTTGACGAAAAAATAAATTGGACCTATGGAAAAGCAATCTAAAGCTTAAAATAACGGAATGGAGATTGGAAATATAAAATTGAGGTCAACAGACCATTGGATTAACTCAAATGATGGGAAGAGTATAGCGGATTAATAGATAAAATTGCCTCGCTCAGTATGGTTAGTTTGGCAAGATTTGGGGCTTGCAGCACTTCACTGCGTTCCGTTCGCTAAATTTTGATTTTTTAATACTCAAGGAATCTTGAGTAGCTTAAGCTTTTCATAAAAGCGCTCAAGTTTTCTAGAACTTTCCGGTCAATTGCCCATCACCCCAAATACCTTTTTGTAGTATTTGATGCTCTTTGTTATAAAAAATGCCAAGTCCATTACGTTTTCCTTGTGAAAAATCACCCAAATAATATTGTCCGCTAGGTCTATAGAATTCTTGACCGTAACCGTTATGCTGTTCATTAACAATTGTTCCGATATGCGCCATTCCAGATTTCCAAGAGTAAGCACCTAAATGATCTCTTTTGCCATTGGTGAAAAATCCAACATAGCTATCTCCATTATCATACTTATAGTATCCAAATCCATTCTGACAGTCACCTACACAGTTTCCCTTTGCTATTTTGTTCTTATAGTTATTGGTTAGTAGGTCTTGGGTCAATTTCCCTTTTTCATATTTACCCGCCTGCAATATTTCACCCCCATTTTTGATGTAGCCATATCCGTTTTGAAAACCCTTTTCCCATTGTCCGATGTAGTAGTTTTTACTGCCGACCCAGGTGTATATACCGAATCCGTCCCTGAAACCATTTACAAAGTTGCCTTGATAATATCCTGAATTATCCTTGTAGAATAAAGTTCCTTGGCCATTGGCCTTGCCATCACTAAAAAAACCTTCAATGGTATATGTCCCAAAATCAGCTTTCCCAAACCCATTAGAACAGTCACCGTTTAAACATGTTGGGGAAATCTCGTTTTTAGTTGCGTTGCTTGTACCTTTGTTGTTTTTGTTTCTGAGCTTAGTGATATCTTGAAGGAATTTCATGGATTTGGACATCAATATGGGATCGCTGAGTTTTGGGAGGTCTTTCAATTTGCTCTGGTTGGATGAATAGGCGATTTCTGGAGTACTTGGCACATTGCTACCTGTTGCCGTGCCATCTGTGTACGTGATGGTCCTGTATTTTACCTCATCGATGATCCATTGATATTTGGTTTCGGTAAAGTTTGATGCCCTAAATTTGGTTCTTTCAATCCAATTGCCACGCTGGTCGTAAACATACTTATATAAAAGGCTTTCCCAAATCTTGGACATGCCCAATTCTTCCTCCAATAACTTTTTGTCATTGTATTTAAAATAACGTATATCCTTTTGATTGTAGGATTCATCTAGTTTTAGTCCATCGTAGGTATATTCACTGGAGTAGAACACCTTGCTTTCTCCATTGTTTGCTTCCGCAAGCTCATAGACGATCACGTATTTTTTGTACTTAAAGATTGCACCGTATTTTAAACCGCCAAGAACAATGTATTGACCTTCATCGTTTTTTACGGTTTCGGGTAGGTCATCCGAAATTATACCAATGGGTGTTTCATAGATATAAAGGGTTTTATCCAAACCTTCTTGTTTACCTAATGGATTGAATTTTTTCTCTATGGCTTTTGACGCATTATTAATGTAATCATAAGTGGTAAGCTTTTCGTAATTATTATCCAGGTAAAGTTTGTCCTCTGTTAAATAACCATCGGGGTTGAACATGAGTTGGTTCTTTTCACTGTACAAATGGGCTCCGATAGCATGATATTTGGTGATGGACATCGCTGTTACCTGCCCATACTTGATGTCAAAATTGCTGAGGTGCAGGTTTTGGGCAGACCCTTGGTAATGAAAAAAGTGGGCAAGAATTATAAATATGGCAAGGGAAAGTCTTTTGGTATTGGTAATGGAATTCATTTTTTTTTGGATTGGTTTTCAGCAAAACTATCTGTATGCCATGCTATGCCGCAATAGGACAATTGCCCTATTGTGGGGATTCTAGGAGACCCTAATTTTGGCTCTAACAAATTGTGGATCATGCCTAAATTGGAAACATTGCCCTTAGAACATAGAGATAAGACCAAGCTGAGGCGTCAATTATATGGAATGTTGTTATTTCCGGTAGTGGTTATCGGTATATTCTGGTTGTTTCTGTCGTTTATGTTCAATTCAGGTTTTGCAGATGATTCAGTTGGAGTCTACATGATGGTGGCCTTCTCGGTCTTATTTTTTAGCATCATAGCCTATATTATTGCATCCACGGCAATCGATTTAAAACTAGGTTTAAAATCTCGGGTTTCTGGAAAGATCACCGACAAAAGGATGCATTGGGCCACAACGGGAGACAGGCCTGTTTACGGGCACAAAACAAGGACCCGAACTAGAAGGTCATATTATGTTTATATTGATAATGAGGAGTTTTCGGTGGACTATTCTTATTACTCAAAAGCTAGAATCGGAGCAGAGGTGCAGCTGGACCGTGCTCCCAAATCAGGAATCACACTAAATCTTCATGTTTTGGGGCAAGTTGAGGATGCCCATGTTGCTCAAAAGCTTGATGAAGAAGAAAAGTTTCTGGAAAAACACATTCCACATACTCGCTATACCCCAAAAGATTATGAAGCCTTGCATAGGATCTGGAAAACGGAAATAAAAAAGCGTTTGGTAAGGTCCAGTCCATTTATCACTATTGGCCTTTTAATGATCATTAGCGGTTTTTGGAGCTTTGTCGTGCTATTGTTTCCAATCTGGGTCGTACCTCTTTTTCAATTTTATAGATTATATGTGGCCTACCGAAATTATAACAGGAACAAGGAAAGGTCCCATAAACGTGGAGTTCCATCCATCGTCGAAGATAAATTCGCACTGACTTCCAACCGATATGCCAATTCCAATCGAATCATACTTACATCAGGACCACTCTTGGTAAGCTCAACACTGTACGACAAACTCTTTATTGGGGACAAAGTATTGGTTTACAAGACACAATATGGAAATGTGCCGTTGAGCATTGTGCTGCCCAATGGTGAAGAAGTTTATTTGGTATAAAAAACATATTATGTTCGGTAGTGTGCTATTGTTGATTGCGATGCTTGGGCCCATGGTACTTCTGGCAACTTTTCTGTATTATCGTTATCCTAATACAGCTGTGAGCCGTATGAATCAATGCATACCACCGGCAATATCGGCGATTTCAGCATGGGCGCTGTGCACCAGTTGGCTATGGTTCTGCCTTTTCAACTTCTATTTGAGTCTACCTGCGTTTCTTTTGGCATTGGCGTTGCACATTTATGCAACCCTGAAAAAATTGAACCCAAAGTTGCAACGCATCAATTCGGCTTTGCTTTTGGCAACATTCGTGATCGGGCTTTTAAGCTTTTTCTATTTTGATATTTGACACATAGCCACCTATTCCCTGTCATTTTACGACAATTGCCCTATTGAGTTCAACGCCATTGGATGCTATGTTTGTTCAAAACTTTAAACCAATAGTATGAAACGTATCAATTTACCCATGTTATCTTTTTTATTGATTCTACTTTGTGCCTCCCCTGTGGCATTTGCACAAAATGTAAAGGATTTTAAGATAAAAATGTTGGGGCCGGCCAATCTCAATTTTAGAAAAAGTCCAAAACGAATCGTCATTTCCGATTTTCAGGTCAATTTTCAAACAGCATTGCAGTTAGAGGACAAGAAAAAAGGAGGCAAAATGTGGCGAGGAGGACTAAAAGGAGATGCAAAGGCGTCGTTGACCTTGGTGCTGGACGGGCTCAATATTGAAGACCTTCAACAACTTACCGATAAACTCTTTGAAGAGTACAAGGCAGACCTTAAGGCAAAAGGATTTGAAATAGCTTCCGTTGATGAGTTATGGAACCATAGCGCCTATGAGAAAAACCGCGAAAAAAGATGGGATTTGAGGTCTGGTCAAGGTGGAGAAAAAGGAGATGAGTTCGGTGACATAGTAATGCGTCCCACAGGACAAAAATTTATCGTGGCAAAGCAAAATATGGAGAACAAGAAAGCTGGGCCATTAAAGCTAGCCAATTACGAGGAGCAGGTCGAAATGAAGGTGTCCAACCAGAAAAATGATTTTATTTTCAACAAGGTAGTGCTAAATGTTATTTCTTTTGATAATGCATTGAGCGAAACCACAAGAGCCTTGAACAGACATGCCGGGTACGCACAGGTAAAGGCAGAGACCGATTTTAAGATTGATGCATCCAGCGTCAACAGGTTTAACATAGGGCAGATGGTGTCCAACCGTGGAGTAGAGGTTGAAGGCGTTCTTGAAAAGCAAAAATTTGATGCCTCACAGGGAGCAGATGTGGACAAGCGAGGAATGGATGCCGGTGTTTTCCGTGTTTGGAGGGTAGAGGACAAGGAGGACGTTAATGTGTCCGTTGTAAAATGCGATCCAGAAAAATATAAGAAGGGAGCAGAACTTGCAATATCATCATTTTTAGATGCCACCATTCAAAAATTGGTGGACAAGGCGAATTAATTTTTTTGTAAAAACTAAGATTATAAAATCAATTGGATTAGTTTTAAGCACCAACCATTCCTTTTAGTTATAATGACCACTTATTACAAATTTCCAATCACCTTTTTATTCTTTTTGATATTCACGTTGCAGTCAATTTTGGCACAGGATATTAAAAAAGAAATCAAAGCACTTAAGGATACTGCCCAGTTGAAGGAGGGCGGCGATAAAGTTTTGGCACTAAAAGATGTTGGCATGAGGTTTCGGTCCGTAAATATGGACAGTGCCCGATATTACATGGATATGGCCTTTCGACAGGCCGAAATTATGGATGATGACCATTTCAGGGCAAGAATATGGGTAGCGTATGGAGTTCTTTCTCAAGATGAGGGTAGGCCCAAAGAGGCGTTGGATTTTCATTTGAAGGCCAAACCGATTTTAGAAAATTCCAAGGATTATTATGTTTTGGGAAGTCTTTACACGAATATCAGCAATGCATATGAGGCACTGTCAGAGTTTGACAAGGCTGTGGATTTTCAATTAAAGGCATTGGAAAACTTTAAGGCTGGAAATGATAGTCTGTGGATTGCTGGGTCATATTTAAATCTTGGAAACAGATTTAAGCTCATTGAAGAACCTGCCCTTTCATTGGAGTACTACCTCAAGGCAATGGAAATGTATAAAGTTATGGGTAATCAATATATGTTGATTTCGAGCTATAATAGTGCGGCATCGGCCTATATTGTAAAAAAGGAATACGATACAGCATTTGAATATGCAAAAAAAGCATTCGATGGCTTTGGGTCCATGGGAGCAAGATTGGATCAAGCATATCCAGTGACCAATATGGCCTTGGCAAGCTGGGGGCTTGAAAATTTTGAGGAAGCAGAGCGATATTATATCCAGGCCATTTCGCTTCAAGAGGAAAGAGGTGAGCGTCTGGCGTTATATTTTCTAAGAAATGATCTTGCCAATGTACTTCTCAAACAAGGGAAAAAAATCAAGGCAGAGGAATTGGCTTTGACCACATATCAAGAAGCAGAGCAAATAGATTTTATTCCAGCCATTGATGTGTTGTCGAAAACCTTGTCCTTGATTTATGAAGAAAAACCGGATTTTGAAAAGGCCTATGTTTATCATCAAAAACATAAGGAAGCAAGAGATAGCCTTTATTTTGCTGAAAAAGCAAGCGAAATGTTCAACCTTAAGGAAAAATACGAGTCCGAGCAAAAGGAAAACGAAATCCTTCGCCAACAGAATGCATTGGTCGAGGGTGAGCTAGTCCTGAAAAATAGGAACAGTATGCTTATGGGCAGTGGGGCTCTATTGGCCATACTGCTTATTGTCGGTTTTCTGATTTTCCGTGAACAAAAGGTAAAGGCGAAGAATTTTGCTAGGGAGACCGCTCTGGAAAAGGCCATGGCAGAAGCCCGAGCACAGGAAAACCTTAAGGAACAACGTTTACGTATTGCCAGAGATTTACACGACAATATTGGGTCGCAGCTCACCTACCTCACCTCAATAACCGATTCGGCAAAGCGCGGAATAGATAGGGGAGAAGTATTTTTAATGGAGAAGCTTACCCAGATGAAACAGTTTTCACTCGTCACCATATCTGAGCTTCGGGATACCATTTGGGCCATGAACAAGGATGAAATCAGTTTGGAGGATATCAAGGAGCGGACCCAGCAATTGGCCGCCACTGTTCATGAAGCCACAGATGATAAAATCAATGTGAAAGTTGAGGGGAATCCGGATCATAAGGTGCTCAATGCCTTTGTGGGGATGAATCTTTTTAGAATTATTCAAGAATCCGTGAACAATGCTGTAAAACATTCAGGGAGTGATCAGATTCAGGTAAGGTTTGTCAATGTTGATGAAAAAGTGCAGATTGAAATAGAGGACTTCGGAAAGGGTTTTGATACATCAAAGGAGTCGACAGGGAACGGACTTCATATAATGAGGAACAGGGCCAAAAAAGCTGGCATTTATTTCAATCAAGAAAGTCTAATCGGTAAAGGCACCAAGGTAACGTTACAGGTAAAGACATAATTCTTTCACTTCAAAAAGTATAGGACCATGAGCAAAATCAAACTGGCCATAGTGGACGATAATACGTTCTTGGCTCGTGCCATAAAAGAGAAATTAGAAGATTTTGAGGATTTGGACATCAAGTACATGGTGTACAACGGTGGGGAGTTGCTGTCTAAATTGGAAAAGAACCACAACCTCGATTTGGTACTTATGGATATAGAAATGCCTGTTTTGGACGGTATAGAAACCGTTCGTATCGTAAAACAGAAATATCCCCACATTAAGTTGCTCATGCTTACCGTTTTCGATAATGATGAGAATATTTTCAATGCAATCCAGGCCGGTGCCGATGGGTATTTGCTCAAGGAAATTGAAGGACAAAAGTTGTACAATGCCATTACCGAGACTCTTGGGGGAGGTGCGGCGATGAGCCCTTCCATTGCGGTAAAGACGCTCAAATTATTACGATATCCGGAAAAACAAGAATCACTATCCGTACAGGAAGATGACGTTTCGTTAAGTTCACGTGAAAAAGAAGTATTGGAACAACTGGCGGAAGGGTTAAGCTATACCGTGATTGCCAATAATCTCTTCCTATCCCCAAGTACGGTAAGGAA
Source organism: Bacteroidia bacterium (assembly GCA_030427985.1). Classification (GTDB taxonomy): domain Bacteria; phylum Bacteroidota; class Bacteroidia; order Flavobacteriales; family Flavobacteriaceae; genus Flagellimonas. The sequence continues at coordinate 8,851 of JAUIBH010000102.1, forward strand.
GCATATCGAGAATATTTATAGGAAGCTTCAGGTCCACAACAAGTTAGAGGCTGTTCAAAAGGCTAGAAGACAAAGCCTCATATAATATACCTCATACAAACCTTTGAATTTATTCATGGGCATGAATGTAGAAACCCCGATTTTTAGGACAGGTTTAATATTTTATAGTTAATTTTGGGTCCTACGAAATGAGATTGTTCATAGTGGTCTGTAATTCGGTTAGTTACAAAACATAAGCAAGGCGAAACCCAATAAAATTAAGGGTTAGCGGACGGGGTTCAAATCCTTCCGCGATCACGAATAAATCAACAAAAAGGTGAAAATGAAGCGAGCTAAAAAACATAGCTCGCTTTTGTTCTTTTGGAAGCGGAGTTTTGTTTTGTTGATTTTTAGCACGGAGTGCTGTCAGGATATTCAATCCTTCCGCGATCACGGATAAAAAAAAGCAAGCTTAAAGCTTGCTTTTTTTGGTTCGGATTATCTTGTAAATTCAAAGGAGTGGATATAGTATTCCATCATTGTCTACAATTTACTTATAATTGATAGTAACCCTTCAAAAAGAAACAAACTGTTTGTTATAATTCTTTGTGTTTATAGCTTATTAGGTTAAAATGTATAAAACACAAAAGGTTTTTGGTACTAATCCAAGTTTTCATTGTTCCAAGAGAGCCAATGTATAAACCACCAAAAAATAACCTTTGATTTTCATCTTCACTTATACATTTTAATACATCAAGTAGACATTAAAAATGGGTTTGGCCTGTGGTGTAATGTTTTTGGCGGAGATGAAGATTATAACAGGGTGTGAATACTAGCACAGTTTTTTTTATCGTTATTGTAGGTAATCATGACAAACTATTAGCGACATTTTTCCTAAATTTAGTTTAATAACCCAG
>JAUIBH010000103.1 GCA_030427985.1 Bacteroidia bacterium
ATCAATGAGAAGAAAATTGAAAAATAAAAACTAAGTTTAACCCACGGATAGATCAAATCTGGGCAGTTCGTTTACCCTGGTCAGTTTCATCCGGCGAAGGTGGGTCACTTTACCCGGCTTATCCACTCTGAATTCAATTCCTTCTCGTTTTTTAATATTTCCACTACCGGTGATACCGAGCCATCCAAACAGTGGGCGTAGATTTCGTCGTAGGGCAGGGTGTTTTCCTTTGCTTGGGATTGACAGGAGACTATAGCTAAACCCCAAAGCACCAGCCCCAAGTATAATTTAGAAGATAAATTCATTTTAATGATTGTTTTATGATTAATGAATTGGAAAAGTACAACGGCGTTAACCGAAAATGGTTGAAGTGTGATGAAATGCCCATTTTTAGTGGGCAAACTGGGTTTTTAGGGATTTTGCCGTTCTTGATTAAAAATCATGTAGTCGTTTATAATTTCCATTTCAGCTTCAAATGAAATTGCGTTGGCAAACAAATCCACCTTATCCCATTTGTTTTTGGAAATTTGTTGAACCCATTCCATGGTGTCATCAAAGGTTTTATGGATGTCGGTAAAATCCAGCCCGTGCTCCACGGATTTTGCATTGCTGATTTGCATGAAACCAGGTTCTTCGGACAATGGTGCCCAAAGGGGCAAATCTCTCATGGATTGCACTCCTTTCTTCCTTAAGAATACTTCATCTACCCATACTAATTCTGCCTTGGGGTTATAATGAGCCCTACATTGTTCCAAAAAATCCTTCCAAATAAGTTTTCGCCGGGGGCCGGTAGTATTAAATGTACCCATCATACCCCGCTCAATACACTTAATTGCAAAACTGCCTACATCCGTTACATCAATAAATTGAATGGGGTCATTACCACTTCCCGGCGCCAACACTTTCCCACCTTTTTTAATTCGGGTCAGCCAGTATGCCAGATCCATTTCAGAATCTCGCCAACCCTTAATAGGACCAGGCCTTAAAATGGTATGATTATCTGGAAAGCGTTTTCGAACCAATCTTTCTGCATGTACTTTTTCTTCATAGTATTCCCATTTATTTGTATTATCTCTAGGTTCGAATACTTTTGAATTTTCATTCAGACCCGCTGTTTGAAAGTTGTCATATACGGCAATGCTCGATACAAAGGTATAGTGTTTGCAATGGTTTTGTAATGCCATGGTCGCATCGTCAACCATATAAGATTTTTCGGGCCAAACATCAATTACAACATCCCAATCTTCATTTATCAAATCCCTGTATGCCTTTTGCCCAATGGTTCGATCCCCTATTATCAATCGTAAGTTGGGGGACAAATCTGGATTTGAAATCCCACGATTAAAAAGCGTTATATCGAACTCTGCTTTTATGCCAGCATTTACAATTGCCGGGCCAAGAAACACCGTGCCTCCGAGCACCAACAGTTTCTTTGGGTTGGATTTTGCTTGCGCACATCCCAAAACACTGGGAACCAGAATGGAAGAGAGTCCCCAGCCAACTTGTTCCAAAAAGAGTCTTCTTTGCACTTGTTCGGTATTTGTTTGGTAGTTACGCTGTTAGATTGATCATTGAAAATTTATGGCGTTAATCAAAAAAATAGTTTGCCCAACACTGGATTTCTGTGATTTGGCCCGATACATACCATAAATGAGGTGTTGATAATTTCTTTTACCACGTTGATACCATATCCTTCATTTTCCGGGAATGAGAGGGTTCTTTTGAGGAAAAGTCAAACCCATGAAAAAAGTATTCCTGTTCCTAAGTATTGCCTGTATCCATATTTCAATGGCCCAACAACTGGATTTGAATGACCCAAACTGGAATTTCGATTCAGAAGAACATAAAATCCTTGTGCATGAGGGACAAAAAAGTTTAATGCTCACTGACGGTGTAGCTTTGCGCAATGACATTAAACTTGACAATGGGATCATTGAGTTTGATATGTTTTACAGCGATGAAATGTCGTTTCCTGGCGTAATTTTTCATTGGGAAGATGATCAGAACTATGAGGAATTTTACCTTAGACCTTGGTTATCAGGAAATCCAGATGCAACCCAATATTCTCCTTTGTACAATGGCTTCTCTGGTTGGCAATTATACTATGGGGAATCCTATGCAAAAGCCGTGGAACTTCCTTTTGAGCAATGGGTTCATTTTAAGTTGGTCATCAAAAATAAGTTAATGGACATCTATATTGGGAATGTGGATGTTCCTACGTATACCGTAGAACTCAAAAGAGCGTTTACTGATGGAGGACTGGGATTCAAAAATGCTTTTGCTCCCGCATATTTTGCCAACCTAAAGGTTGTACAGACCGATGATGTGGTGATAAAGGGTACCCCCGTACCAGAAAAATCCATGGCTAAGGGTACGGTTTCTTCTTGGGAAATATCCCCCGCCTTTCAAGAATCAGCACTGGAAAATATCAATATACTGCCCACTGATTATGCCTCTCAAACGTTTACAACTGTAGCCGTTGAGAAAACCGGGATTTTGAATATTGCGCAGTATACCAAACGACAACCGGGCCAAAACACTGTCTATTTAAAATTGGATGTTTGGTCAGATGATGGACAAACCATTCCCTTTGAATTTGGTTTCAGTGACCGTATTAGGGTATACCTCAATGGACAGTTGTTATATTATGCCAGCGACGTTTGGCAATCTCGGGATTATAAATTTTTGGGCACCATCGGTCTTCATGATACCTTGTTCTTGCCGCTGAAAAAAGGAGAAAATGAAATTGTATTGGCAGTCTCAGAATCTTTCGGTGGATGGGGAACAATAGCCAGGTTCCCATCTATGTCCAACATAAAACTGCAATAAATATTGTGGTTATAACTTGATCCTGAGCGAATCTATTGTTTCCAGTAATTTATTCTTATCGCCTATGGTTTGGGCAATGTCTGGAATGACGCCAACATTATCCCAATTACTATCAGTTTTCACATGGATTTCTGTGGAAAAAGGGATTTCGGCAATAATTCCATCTCCAACAATGGTTCGCTTAGGGCTATGGGTTGCGCCATACGAAGTCTCCCCAATTATTTTGCCAATCTTAAAAGTCTGAATCATATACGCCAGCTGTTCAGCTTCATAGGAGGTTTCATCACTGGTGACAACATAAACCTCCAAGTCTCTTTCAATCCGAATAGGATTTTTTGGCACCCTAACCGTTAGAAGTGAGTCTATGGTTTTATGCGTATACAACAATTGGTTTGGTGCTAGAAAAAAAGACATCACATATCGATTAAATTCTGGATCTCCCCCCTTACTGTCCCTAAGGTCGATAATTAGAGCTTCTTTTTTTTGCGCGGCTAACATAATGGAATCCAAAGTTGTCTTTGCTGAGGTCAGCTTAGGAATTTTATCCAGCTTTAAATAGATATAATTCCCGTTTTGTTCTGGATGCATTGTTAAGATATGGGCTCTAATCTCTTTTTTCTCCTGAAGGAACATATATTCCAACGGATCATAAAAAATTCTGTGCTGATGCTCACCGGTTAGATTGAGTATTTCCCGATTGAGCCTGTTAGCGAGAATGCCGGGTGAAAGCACTTCCGTAAATTCTCCGTTCAACAGTTTCAACTTTAGCCCATGTTCTATTTTGGCCACCGCGATACTATCGGGACAAGTCTTTTTTAGTTCAACAAGATAGGTGTTGATTACGTTCTCAATACCCTCCTTGGGCAAGGGAAAAACCTTGGTCGCCTTACTGATCTGTGCAATATGGTTTGGCTCATCAACCATCTCAAAGTTTGTAATATGATAATTGACTTCCGTTCCTGCTCTACTATCTGTCCAACTTTGGACATAGCGATAAGGTCCCATGTTGGAATAGGAATTCACTTTTCTGGTGAGCTCAACTTCGCCCATTTGGGGGTGGAAAGAGTTGAACACCATTCCTTCCAATAGCAAGTTTTTTGAGTTAACGAATAGCTTTAGGGTAATCTGTGAGCTTGGACTGAAGGCAGTAACTACATATACTTCTTGAGCATTGAACTGGGCCTTACCATCCAATTTAAAGTTGTATCCCATTTGTCTTAAAAGTAAAACAGGATTGGCAATGGTAAGCTCTGTGGATTTCCAATTGTCATAAACTGTTTTTGGAAACTCCTCCCAAAAAACAATCTTATCCTCGTTAAAATCCTTGCTTTTATTCAGATTCTTTAATTGTTCATCGTTTAGGGAAAAGTTGGTGACCAAAAAGGCCTTTTCATCAAAAATGAGTTTGCTAAATGAGGGTAAATAATCACTCGGATATTCGGATTTGAGCTCCATCTGGTCAAACACATAATACGATTTACCATCTGTTGAAACTGAAAACGGGACATTTATGCCATACCGTTCTATTTTCAGATTTCCATCCAAACAATATGCCTTGGAGCCAAAATCTCCATCAAATCCGGTAGCGGCCAAATGATTCTCAATGATCAAATCCACTGCCTTGGGTTCACTACAGGAAATTAAGCAAACCCCGAGCAAAATAAAAACAGTACAGGAATTTAGAAGCAATTTATCCAAGTTCATTTTCGAAGATCAATCAGGATAAATGTACTTAAAATGAAACATTTTTCAATTGGGGAACCTTTGGTTTGAAAAATCATAAAATTGCATGGTTGTCATAGCGCTGGCCTATTTTGGCACCAACTTTTTTTGAATTATTAAGTGTGGTGGTTTATTTCCAAAAAAAACATACAACATAAGCAACACATCAAATCAAAAATCATATTTAAAGCAGCAGCCTTTGCACTTTGCTTGTTCATACTAGCGTGTTCCAGTTCTGATGATGGGGTATAAGAACTATAAGCTAATTCTGTGCATACCACTTTGAATGCTTTTGAAACCTCTTTTCCAAAAGGTGTTGCGGTAGCATACATCTTGCCATCTGACTGAACAATAATCTATGGTACTTGTTGTGGCTATATTCCAAGCACTGGTGTTGTAGTCGTGGTCATCAACAACCAATTCAATTTTGAAGAGATAACAGCTTTCGTCACGGCTTTAGCCTAGCAGCTTTAAATAGAAGGAGCTGAAAACTCAGCTCCTTTAATTTTTGGAACTTAATTTTCAGTCTCAATTTTATGCACCATTTCCTTGGCGGATGGAAACTCAGCGTCAAGGCTAAGTGCCCTTTTATAGGCTTCCAGCGCTTTAACCCGTTCTCCCATGGTATAATAGGCCTCACCTAAGCTGTCCCACACGTTGGGGTCTTCATCGCCAAATAGTTCTGTATTCAACTCAAAGATTTCAATGGCTTTGTCCAACTTTTTTCCACGTAGGTAAAAATACCCTACTTGATTAAGAATAATGCCTTTAGGGTCAGTAGGGTGAAAATTTTCTATCAGTTCCCAAAAATGAGACTTCACATAATCCAATCCATTTTTCTCATAGGCTCTATAGACATTTGGAACGGCTGGAAAAGAGGGTTTTTCAGGATTTTGACCTCTAAGAATGGCCAAGATTCTGGCTCCCAAATCTTCTGCTACAGGTTCATCCATATTAGCGAATACGATAATGCTCACTCTATCCCGTAAAATCTCATATTTAACCGTGTTGGCACCGGGATAGCCTCCTGCATGGGGAATGGCATCACCAGTAGAGGTGTAGGGTTGAATCATTTTAAAAAATTTATCCTTCATCTTGGTTTCATGGCCAAGGATTAAGTTGCCATAGTGAAATTCATCATAGAACTTTAAAATATCGGTGGCTGTTGCCCGAAAACCTCCATCTGGTTTGGGAAATTCAATGAACCCATCATTTGAAACTATCTTGCCATCAACTGTCCTGTAATAGCCAGTTGCCAAATTTTCCACTTCACTTTTAGGTTTCATGGATGTTTGGGTCAAATCCAAAGGGCTCAAGATGTAATAGTTCACATTATCATAATATGACTTGCCCGTAACCGATTCAATGATTCCTCCAAGCAAAATGAACCCTACATTGCTATAGCGTTGATCAGTGCCCGGTTCAAACTCCAAAGGCATTTGTTTGACTCTTTCCAAGACCTTTTCCATTGTTTTTTCACTTCTGGGAAGTTGATCGTACTCCATGGACAAGTAATCTCCAAACCCTGAAGTGTGATTAAGCAGCTGGTTTATGGTTACTTTTTTGGAAGCTTCAACCCCCAATCCATTCAAGTAATCACTTGCTTGGTCATCCAATTTCAACTTTCCTTCTTCAAACAGTTTAAGGATGAGAACGCGGGTGAACGTTTTGTTCATGGAACCAATGTCAAATTTTGTCTCCAAGGTGTTGGGAATGCCTTTCTCCCTATTGGCGAGTCCAAAGGCCTTATGGTAGACTGGTTTACCTTGGTCGGAAACCAAAACTACCCCAGAGAAAATATCCAAATCTTGATATTCCTTTACCAACTGGTCAATTTTGGACTCGATTCCCTTCAAAATTAGTCTAGGTCGCTGATTTTGAGAAAAACCATTATGCACCGAACAGATCAATAAAACCCCAATTAAAATTTGCTTACTTTTCATGTATACTGTGTGATTTGTTTCAACATCAATATTAGATCTCTCTTTAAAGCTGATCGAGTAATTGTTACGAAGCACTCCCAAGTTTGGGGGTATTACTGTCTTTTTGTGATTTTAATAATTCACCTGTGTGGAATTCTCCAATACCAAGATATTGGCACTCATACCATTTTTTTGGTACTTTAAGAAAGTTTATCGTAGTTAGCCCTTATGGCAAAGCGTACATTGGTCAAAATAGTACTGCACCTACTCTTTTGGATAGGTTGGATTTTGTTTTTTGACAAAATTCTAGTCTTGGAGGTTATCCATGACATTGAAATCTATGGGGGTCCGGGTGAGCAGGTGGTGGACGAGGTGAGCAATACCTCAGTAGACCCCTTGCTCTTGATTATTGTTGGCGCAATTTTCAAAGCTATGGCTTCGTATTTTATCCTTCTTGGCATAATGCGGCGTTATTTTCAGAAAAACAAGGTACTTTCTATAGTTCTGGGACTTACAGTTTTGGGTATTGCCTTTTTTGTTGAATCGCTAGTTGCAAAAGTGATTATAGCGCATTCCAATGTTTATGAAAGCATTCATCTGGAGATTTGGAACAACTCCAATATGATGCAGTACCTCATTCTGACCATAATCCTTATCTCGTACCTCGTCATACAACAACTGATTCTACTGGATAGGAAATATCTCCAAATGGAAAAAGAGAAGTTGAAAAGTGAACTTTCATTTTTAAAGTACCAGTTAAATCCCCATTTGTTGTTCAATACACTCAATAATCTCTTTTCCATGTCTCAGGCCAGTGGTGCGGACGAGGTCTCGGATGGTATTCTTAAGCTCTCAGGAATCATGAGGTATATGCTGTATGAAAACAAGGAATCGCAAATCCCTTTGACCAAGGAAGTTGATTTTTTGAAACAATATGCGGATTTGCAGCTGTTACGGGTTACGGATGAAAACAAAATCAAAGTTAACTTTGCCATTGATGGAGATACTTCTAGAGCGATGATTCCGGCTTTTGTATTGGCCCCATTTCTTGAAAATGCATTCAAACATGGGGTAGATACCACCAAATATTCAGAAATTAATGTGTTTTTGAAGGTTTTGGAGGATACGATTCATTTTGAGGTTAAAAACAAAATATTCCGAAATCAAAAAAAACTCCGCTCCAACGAAGGGGGTATCGGTATTCTCAACTTAAAAAAGCGACTGGACATTCTTTTTCCGAATGCCCATGAATTAAATCAATACGAATTGGATGACCATTACATCTCCAAACTAACTTTGCACACCAAAACATGATGACCTGTGTAATCATAGAGGACGAAATACGAGCCAAAGAGGTTCTAGAACGCTATATTGACAAGGTTGACTATCTAAATCTTGTAGGATACTGCCAGAACGGATTGGAAGCTTTGGACAAAATCCCGCTTTGGAATCCCGATATTATCTTTTTGGACATCAATATGCCCAATCTCAACGGACTGGAACTTCTCCAGATATTGAACCACAGGCCCAAGGTTATCATTACTACTGCCTATTCCGATTATGCCTTGGAAAGTTATGAGTTTGAGGTGGTGGACTATTTATTGAAGCCCGTGGAGTTCAGTAAGTTTATGAGAGCGGTCAACCGCATTAAGGAACCTGTCTCTAATTTGGAGACGGAACAAAAGGTATCATCCAAAAAAACCGATGAGAATCCGTACACGCTATTTAAATCGGGGAGCAAGACCCATAAAGTGTATTATGATGACATTCTATTTTTGGAAAAAGATGGGAATTATCTGGAAATCCATTTAATGGATGGCCAAAAAATATTGATCCGCAGTAATATGAGTGATGTCATGACCTTGGTTCCGGAATCCCTTTTTCAACGTGTACACAAGTCTTATGTAGTGAGCATCAATGCTATTGAAATTATAGAGGTAAACAAACTCACCCTTACCAATAAGAACAAAATTCCACTGGGTGCGTCCTATAGACAGGCGTTGACTGATCGGATTGAACCATCAGGAAAGTGAATCATGATTCAGTCTAAAAATTCCTGCTAACTGGCATACTTTTGTTGTGACCGATGTTAATTAGAGGTTTTGTCTTTTATATTCTGAGGGGGAACACTGATTAATTTTTTTAAATGAAGTATTAAATGCAGAAACAGAGTTAAATCCACAATCATAAGCTACTGCAGCAATTTTCTGGTTTTTATACGCATCTTCACCTAATAGTCGTATTGCTTCCTTTATTCGATAGGCATTGGTGAAATCTGAAAAACTTTGCTCAAAAGCCGTGCTGAAAATGGAGGATAGCACATGTTTGGGCAATTTGGTTTTTTCTGAAAGTATGGAAAGATTGAAATTTCCATTCAAATAAGGTTTTTCAAGTTCCATAATGTCTTTAACAGTTTTTGAATACGTTTCAATCTCATCTTTGGAGAGATTTATATTCCTATACTTCAGAGTGTTTCCAGATTTAAGGAAGGACATGTTTCTGAATAAATAAAAACTTAGAGCGTAAACAATAATGGCGTATAAAATGGGCCCTGTTAAGTACCCATTTGTCTTTAAGATATAGTTTGCGAAATAGGATAGACAAAACAAGGTAATGGCTATAAATAGACCACTTAACAATCGGAATAAACCTTTGTTCTCCTTTTGCACTTTTAACAAAAAGTAAGCACACAGAACCAGATAGATAATGGTTAGGTACAGAAGAATTGAATATCCTCCCGAAAACCAAAATGAATTAAGCCCTAAAAAAGGAATTCCAACCAAAAACATTGAAGGTGGCAAAAGGATTAAAAAATGATAACGGGCATTTAGTTCAATCTTGGGCACATTTTTAATGATGTAAATCAATAATACTGGAACAATAAAGGCGTGAGCAGCAAAACCAATGTTCAAAAAGATGTCATTGTTTATTGAAAAAAAATACCAACCAATGGATTTTACCAACCTTATGGTTATGAGAAGGAAAAGCAAGGAAAGGAACAAACGGTGCTTTTGTTGGATTTTCCTGGAAACAAATAAATATATGGACAAAAATAAACTCTGTATGGTTCCTGCCCCACATAAAAATACCCCGATCAAATTGTAGTCCATCTTTTCCTTAAAGATTAATTAATCAATCCAACTCTTTAATTAAAAAGCAATCCAAGAGCATGGAAAAATTATAACTAGTGAGCAAACTTTAAGTGCTAACAATCGAAATATATAAAACATTTTTAATACACAATTTAAAAAACAGG
>JAUIBH010000015.1 GCA_030427985.1 Bacteroidia bacterium
AGATGTCATCTACAGATGCTCTTGGCTGCCCTTCAGCACTGTTGCCATCATTGATGGGCACACCACCAAAACGTGTTACCAAAAAGAAATAGTACAACGCCCTCATAAACTTGGCCTCACCAATAAATTTGGCCTTCATTGGCCCAGTAAGTTCTGAATTGGGCAGTGCATTGATTTTTTCTTCATTATTAATAACCAAATTACTATTGGTTATACCTCGATAACATGCATCCCAGTATAAAGGAATGGACACGTGGTTTGGATTGAAGGAGAATTGGATATATTCTACCTTATCCGCTTCCAACTGTTGGTTACGACCATTCTCTTGGGACATATTGTCCATCATAAAAAACATATGGCGAGAATAAAGTCCTCTTTCCTGTAAGGATCCATAGGTTGAATTTACAGCGGACTCTACTTGGGCCGCTGTGGCAAAAAAGGTTTCCGGAGAAAGCTCATTTGGATTGGTTTTGAACAAAGCATCTTCATCACAAGAAACTACTAGTGCTATGATAAAACCTAAGCTTAATAAAATTTTATTTTTCATGACAATTTTTTTAAAAAGTTACTTGTAATCCTACCAATACTGATTTTGGCTGTGGATATTTTCCACGATCAATACCGAACTCTGCGTTGTTACCTGTTGCGTTACCTACTTCAGGGTCTAGACCTGAGTAATCAGTTATGGTCAATAGGTTTTGACCACTTACATATATCCTTAATTTAGAGAAATAGTCTGAAAGTATCGTATTTTCTCCAAGGGTATACCCGATGGTCACATTTTTTAATCTGGTAAAATCACCACTTTCAATGTATCGGTCAGATGAAGCGGTATTAATACCGTTGTTTCCATCAAATGCACGTGGAATGGAATTGGATGGGTTTGTTGGTGTCCATCTATCCAAAACAGCTACACCAGCATTAAACGTCCTTGGCATACCTTCTAAATCATAGATATTGGTATTGAATATTTCATGTCCGGCAGCTCCATTTAAAAATAGGTTGAAATCCCAATTTTTATAATTCGCATCCAAATTAAAACCGTAAGTGAATTCTGGGTTAGGCTGACCTAGTCGAACGAGGTCATCATTATTGATTACGCCATCACCATTCTGATCTACATAACGAATATCACCTGGCTGAATAGCAGTTTGTTCCGTACCCAATACGGCTTCTACCTCAGCTTGATTTTGGTAAATACCATCCATCTTGTAACCGTAGAAGGAATAAATTGGAGCACCAGCTTCAAGACCATTGACTATAGATCCTTCAAATCCAGCTGTTTGGTCAATACCCTCAGTTCCTTTATTTAGCATTTCGGTTTTGGCAGTAGAGAAATTAAGATTGGCAGACCAGGTAAAGTCTCCCTCATAATCGTTATACCCTAAGCTAACCTCAAAACCTTTAACCTCGGCATCACCAATATTTGTTGGTACAGTAGAGGCCAAACTACCCAAAGAACCAGGTAACGGCAAATTAATCAATAAGTCGTTACTCTTATTGTTGTAATACTCAATTGCACCTGTGAACTTGTTATCAAACAATCCTAAGTCCAGACCTACGTTAAGCATTTCTCTTTCCTCCCAAGCCACATTAGGGTTTGGAATACCTGCTGGAGAAGTACCCCCAACTTGAGCGCCATTTATGACATAAATCCAGTTAGGATTTAATGTGGTGGCAAATCTATAATTAGGAATGCCATCAAATCCGGTAGTACCCCAACTAGCTCTTAATTTAAGGGCATTAAAACTTGAACTTTCCATGAAATTTTCGCCTGCTATGTTCCAACCCGCTGAAACAGATGGGAACGTACCCCATTTGGTAGTAGGTCCAAATCTAGAGGAACCATCACGACGAATAGATCCAGAAAGAAGGTACTTGTTGTCGTAATTATAGTTTAGACGTGCCAAATAGCCAATTTTGTCAACCTCATCGGTACTTGATGTTGCCACAACCTGATCTGGACCATGTTGGGTGATATCATTGGTAACCGAGTTTTGTGAGGAAGTGTTCGTAGAATTAAAAACAGCCTCATTCTTTTCAATCAAAGCCAATACATCCAAATTGTGCACGCCATTGATACTTGTTTTATAGTTAAGGCTGTTGGTATACAGAAACCTTCTAAAGTTTGAAGCATTTTTCGTGATTGCAGCAAAGGTTTGTGCATGTGTTGATTGCCCATTGCTATCATCATCAAAGGAAGGTGTAAAACTATCAAAGTTATTATAGCTGTATTCCAAACCGAACTGAGACCTAAATGTTAAGCCTTCCAATAGCTCGTATTCTGCAAATACACTACCAAAAATCTCGGTACCTTTGGTTTTACGAGTTCCATTTTTCTGTATTCTCACAGGGTTTTCAGCATCTTGGCCATCCAAAGCTGATGTAGGACCTTGAAAACCTCCAGGGTTGTCTGGATTGTAAATAGGTAGGTATGGTGCACTTTTAATAGCGTGCTCTATAAGCGACCTATTCGTGTTATTTCCATTGACCTCAGGGGTAATGTCCCTAAAAGTTACTGCCAAGGTTTGACCAACCTTAAATTTATCGGTAACATTAAAATTACTGTTTAAACGCGTATTATAACGGTTGTAACCAGTTTCAATAATGGTACCTTCTTGTTTAAGCATACCTACGGAAGCTCTGAAATTACTATTCTCATTACCCCCTGCCATACTTACATCATAATTTTGCATTATACCGGTCTGAAAAATGGCATCTTGCCAATCGGTATCGTTGCCAGAAGAACTTAGAGGTGTGGTGGGAACCGTACCAAAAGCTTCCTCAATGAAAGTCAAGTATTGTTCCGTGTTTAACAAGTCAAAACGTTCTGTAACAAATTGAACACCCGTATAGGTGTTGAAAGTAACCTCTGTTTTACCGGCCTTTCCTTGCTTGGTAGTTACAACGATAACACCATTGGCAGCCTGCGAACCATAAGCTGCAGCTGTTGAAGCATCTTTAAGCACGTTAATACTTTCAATGTCATTAGGGTTAATAGCTCCAAGCCCACTGGAGATAACACCATCAATTACTACTAGGGGATCACCACCATTGGGTGAACCTACACCCCTAATACGAACAACAGGGGCAACACCGGGTGCACCACTATTGGTTACGGTTACACCAGCTGCTCTACCTTGTAAGGCTTGATCTGCTGTTGCAACGGGCAAGGCACTGATCTCTTCAGCACCAACGGATGAAATGGCACCCGTAACCTCAGATCTTGACTGAGAACCATAGGCCACTACCACAACTTCATCCAGTGCCTGTAAATCTTCCACTAGACTTACGTTTATGGAAGTTCTACCATTTACAGGAATCTGTTGCCTTATAAAACCGATGTAGCTCACTACTAAAGTAGCACTGGATGATACATCATTTAAGGTGTAGTTTCCATCAAAATCTGTTTGGGTCCCATTAGTTGTTCCGGATACCACTACTGAAGCACCAGGAAGAGGAGACCCCGTTTCGTCGGTAACTGTTCCCGACACGGTCAATGATTGCGAATACGCCAATGGCCCAATCATTATCAATAGGGTTATGACCGCATGTTTTAGTTTAATCATAATCTTCAAGTTTAAGTTAGTCAATGATTACATACATTGTGGAACAAAGATATTGTTGGTGTCTATCGGACACTAAAAGAAATGAAGCATATTGTGTAATATATGATGCATTACCCCTAATATAATTGGAATATCTCACTTATATCCCTCTCATATTGCCATTTTGATGAAATTTTATAGCTAAATATAGCAATGTCTAACTTTTGCAACATATGTTGTGTTTGTAACAATGGCTGCTTGCGCCGTTAATTTTTGGGTGTCATATAGGTGAAAATAAGGATGGAATTTGACCGAATTTTATGGATATGCACAAACCAATGGATGGGAATCATCCCCAAGTTTAAAATATGACATAATTAAATTGGACAATGATTAAAAATTAAAGCATAAGCGTCAACGCTTCCTTCTTTTGCATCAAGATTCAAGAAATGTTACAGGTATATTAAGGTATATCCAAAACGGATAGCGTTGCATATCGATGTAACGGATAATAAAATTCAAACAAAAAAAAGAATATGACTAGGACAGAAGACAAAAGAAAGTTTAAAAGAAAAGTAAAACAGAACAATCCCACAAACCCAACAGGGAATACCAATATTGATACCAACACCTATGATATTGATGAAAAGACCATTAAAAAACAGCAAAACAAGCAATAATTGTTTTTGCGGCCCAATAGAAAAAAGCCCCAATGTTTGGGGCTTTTTTAATACAAAAAATGGAAGGATGGTAAACGCTGAGTCTCCCTATACTATTTTTCGTTAGGCATCGTGGTTTTTTAACTCTCGGAACTTGTATAGGTCGTAGCGCTTTTCGTTATATGGGTAGTCCCAGCATCCCATTCGATGAAACAAATTGCCCCCAAACCCCTTTTTGTACACATGTACCCCATGTAAAGGATGTGTCTTTTGTAAATTGGGAGCTGACCCAAACATGTCATATTCCGTACATCCCCATTTTTTTGCAATTTTTATGGATTCCCACTGAAGGGCATAACTGGCCATTAAATTATTTGTATCTGATGCCGATGCACCATATAAATAGGTGCCCCGTTTTTTTGAAAGTACCAAAAACATGGAGGACAAAAATTCACCATCTATATCGGCCATCAACATTTTTACTTTTACACCCTTTTTGCCATTGTCCTGATTTTTTAGAATGGTTGAGAAAAAATCTTGGTTCTGTAACGACATATTATGTCTTAGTGCCGTATCAAGATATAATTTGTACCAATCATTCATGTGATCAATGCCATACTCTTGGACCCGAACACCACTCTTAAAGGATTTTTTGATATTGTATCGGGTATTATAGCGCATGTTTTTGAGCAACTCCTGTTCTTTTATCGTTAGGTCTAGAAAAAAGGTGTTTTTGGGAAGCACATCACCAACACTCTTTTTTAGGTTCCATTTTGCTGTTTTAAAGTTTACCCGATATTCCTGTATTTGGCTTGAGGGAGACCCCATCCAATTTCCCGAACTATCAAAATATTCCTCTTCAGCGGCCCATTGATTTTCCCAGATAAGATCATATCGAATGAAAATACAGTTGTTGGGCAGATAAGGTCTAATAGCTTCCGACAACTGTTCCAAGAAAAGGCCTTGGTTTTCAAATGTAGGTTCTAATTTTGGGCCATAGGGAACATAGGCATAGCAAGTGTCGTTGTCTATATACTTGGTCAACACCAATAAATCGTCTCCAACCTTGGATAACGAATCCGCTGTATCAACCAGCATGTCTTTTGAAATGGTCAGTTCAAAACCATTTGGGAGAAATCCCTGATTTCGTTTTATACGTCCCCAAAATGGTGTTTGGGGCAAAATGTTAGTGGCGTTGAGTTCTTCCAGTCCTTTCCGCTCTATCCTGCAGGTCATGCTTTTTGGGGCGCAAAACTAAGAATCAGCAGGTCAAAATGAAAATCAAGGCCTAATTTCCAATAAAAATGAATGTAGTCACGACAGGGCAACTAGATACAATGGTTGTATTTTTATATATAGCGATGAAAAAAATCACCTAGGTAGATGCAACCTTCTTGTACAAAGCTCATCAATCTATAAACCTAAAAAATATAATTTTTACTATGAAGCGAATGATTTTTAGTATTGCTGGACTGTTTATGATAAGTGGACTTGTTGTTTCGTGCAATACGGACGATGACTCTTCTAATTGCCCAGAGGATTTTACCGGAACCTTAACGGCCAATGAAGAGAAATTGGTAGGGGAATGGGTGCTCACAGCTATCCTGGCGGACGAAGCCGTAGATATTACCGATGATGGTCAGGAAAATCCCAGCTCTGATCTTTTTGCACAATACGGGGAATGCCAAAAAGATGGTGTCTACACCTTCAATTCAGATAGGTCATACATTTTTGAGCAAGGGCAGAACGCGACAAATTGCCTAAACAAAGGTACTTTTGACGGTACTTGGCAACTTTCATCCAATACACTCAGTTTGGTTTTTTCATGCAATACCCAAAATTTGAGCCTGACTTTTAATGGAAGCAATACTGCTTTTTCTTTTTCTGATGATTTTAATATTACCGATGTCAACGGAAATACCATGCAAGTTGGTATCACTTTCACCTATAGTTTGGTGCCATAACCTTTTAACAATTAATGTGTTGATTTTGATGTCCCGCCTTTAGGTGGGACATTTTTTTTGTGGAAAGTCAAAATAAACATACACTAATCTTTTTTAACAATTATAAAGAACAGAAATAACGACATATGTGCCATTGTTTCAGTAAATTGAGGTCAAAATCTAGAAGTTGATAATTATTGCCTAAAAAAAATGGGAATCTCGGTATCATTTTAACGATTTCACCCTTATATACTATGAAGGCGTGCTGGCAACATCATTACCTTGCTTTAAACAAGAACGCTATAAAAATACGAGTTAGAACCAATACCAATAATATTAATCTAAAATGAAAGCAAAAATGTACCTATATGTTTTAATGCTGCTACTAGGCGTTGTGTTGGCAGTTCACTTAGCGATGAACTCACAAGTAGGATTAACCTTGAATAACCCACAGATGGGAAATGCCATCTTTTGGTGTATCGGAGCGGTTACCGCTGTAATTATTGGCCTTACCCAATGGGAGCCAGAAGTATTTACTCGATTAAAGGATGTTCCCCTTTGGTTGTTGACTGCAGGAGCCATTGGCGCGGCCCTGGTTTTTGGGATAGCATGGATCATTCCGCAGATAGGTGCCGCCCCTGCATTTTTATTAATGATCGCCGGGCAGGTCATTGCCGGTATGGTGATGTCGCACTATGGCTTTTTGGGAGCTCCGGTGGAACCCATCTCCATCACCAAAATTTTGGGGGCGCTCATGTTGATAGGAGGTGCTGGATTGGTTACATTCTCCAAATAGAAGAATTAAAAAAAATGGTATGAGTAAGATGAATGATTTTTCAAGACGGGATTTTATTAAGAAGAGCAGTGCGGCGGGACTTGCCGCTGTGACATTGCCCAATATGGACTTCATTAATAGCTTGGAAATCCATGAACGGTTCCAAATAGGGGCTACCTTTATTCTTTGGGGTTATGGTCTTGATAATTTGGAACCTGCCTTGAAAGAAATGAAGCAGTTGGGCTATCACTGTTTCGAAACCTTTGGTTGGACCATCCAGGAAATGGAAGATAAAGGCATTCGGTTGGAAGAGATGATTGCCAAGCACAATATACCCATCCGTTCCGCTTTTTGTATGACCGATGTGCTGGACCCATCACCCTCAAAACGGAAGGAAGAACTGGCAAAATTGACCAGTTGGGCCAAGCTGCTGAAAAGAGCAGGAGGCACCTTGGTGGAGTATTGCCCATCGTCCATCAACAGAAAAGATTATGATTATAAGGAGCATAAGAAAACCATGGTGGAGGCCATGAATGATTATGCCAAGGCGGTGACGGACCTTGGACTCACCTGCGCATTGCACCCGCATACAGGAACACCCATTGAAACTGAAGAGGAAGTATACTTTATCATGGAAAATGTGGACACCAATTACATGAAATTCGGCCCAGATGCCGGACAATTGGAAAAAGGGGGTGCAGACCCAGTTAAAATCTTTCGTGATTTTATGCCTTTGATAGAACATGTCCACCTAAAAGATTACGAAGGTGGCGATAATGGCTATTTAGGATATGCCCCTCTGGGAGAAGGTCATGTAAAAATCAAGAAGCTCTTGAAGATGCTCGAGAGAGGAAGAGATAAAATGGTAGGTGATATTATGTTTGAATTGGATTATGACAACAAGATTAAACCCGCCTATTCCACTTTTGAAGCCGCCAAAATTTCACGGGATTATTTGATGGATTTGGGATATAAATTCAGTTGAGTTGGATAAGTTGGCATTCATCAAAAATTAAGTATAGACGAAAAATCAAAATCAAAATCAATAGAAAATATAAGGTTTCTAGATATGTATTTAGAAACCTTATTAATTAATACTTTATGGAAATATTAAAAAATTATGTAGGAGGATCTTGGGTGGATAGTGCAGAAAAAAGCACCACGGATGTCATTAATCCAGCATCACAGGATGTGCTGGCCAAGGTTCCATTTGGAGCCGGCACAGCCAAAGATGTAAGTACCGCTGTTGAGATTGCTGAAAAAGCCTATAAAGAATGGCGGGACGTTCCCGTGATGACCCGGGTTCAACCATTATACAAACTAAAGGCCTTGTTGGAGGAACACCGCGAAGAGTTGGCCCAGACCATTACCAAAGAATGTGGTAAGACCATTGGTGAGTCTAGAGGAGAATTGCAACGCGCCATTGAAAATGTAGAGGTGGCCTGTGGCATTCCAACTTTAGGCCAAAGTGAGTTTTCAGAAAATATCGCAAGAGGTGTCGATGAGTTTATGATTCGACAACCGTTGGGGGTTTGTGCCTGTATTTCACCCTTTAATTTTCCTGGGATGATTCCGTTTTGGTTTCTTCCCTATGCCATTGCTTGCGGAAATACTTTTATTTTAAAACCTTCAGAGAAAGTGCCATTGACCATGATGAAGGTCTTTGAGCTCATTGATCAACTCGATTTGCCTGAAGGTGTGGTCAATTTGGTGCATGGCGGTAAGGAAACTGTGGATGAACTACTGGAACATCCAAAAGTTAAAGCCATCAGTTTTGTGGGCTCTACCCATATCGCCAAGTATATTTATTCCAAGGGAGCTGCCAATGGAAAACGGGTCCAAGCCCAAGGTGGTGCCAAAAATCCAGTGATTATTCTTCCTGATGCTGATTTGGACATGTCCGTGAAAATTATAGCCGATAGTGTCTATGGATGTGCGGGTCAACGTTGTCTGGCTGCCTCAAACATCATTACCGTAGGGGATAACGGTAAAGCGAAAGAAGCACTGTATGAAGCAGCAAAATCTCGTTCCACAGGATATGGACTGGATGAAAGTGTAGAAATGGGACCCGTGATCACCGCCGAAAGCAAAACCCGTATCTCCGGATTAATTGATCAAGGGATAAAGGAAGGGGCCAAACTTTTATTGGATGGTCGTGACGCAAAAATTTCAGGCTTTGAAAAAGGTAACTTCATAAAACCCACTATCTTAGAGAACGTTCCCTTAAATGGAGAGGTCATCAAAACCGAAATATTTGGTCCAGTGATGAGCCTTGTGGAATTGGATACGGTGGATGCCGCGCTCGATTTCATCAATAGCGGAAGATATGGAAACATGGCCTGTATTTTCACAAGTAGCGGAGCCAATGCACGTAAGTTTAGAAATCAGGCCAATGCAGGGAACATTGGAATTAATATTGGTGTGGCCGCGCCTATGGCGCCTTTTCCTTTCAGTGGATGGAATGAAAGTTTCTTTGGAGACCTTCACGGGCAAGGCAGACACGCCATTGAGTTTTTTACCCAGACCAAAATTGTAATTGAAAGATGGCCCAAGGAGTGGTCTAGAAAGTTTTAGAAAGGAAAATATACTATATGGCTACATTCAGGGAGAACCCCATTCACGATTTTGAATTACTGAAATCAGACATAAAAACCATTGGAACGGACTTACAACGACCAGAATGCATCTTGGCCGAGCCTGATGGTTCCTTGTGGTCTGCCGATGCCAGAGGCGGAGTGATGAAAATTGCACCCGATGGAACCCAAAAATTGATTACCCAAACAGGTTCCGATTTTTTTGAGGCTGCAGACAATGAAGCTACAAGATATTTGCAAGGAACCTTGCCGAATGGATTGGCATTTGCGGATAACGGAGACATCCTCATATCAAATTTTGGTACCGACCGTCTAGAGCGTATGACGCGAACAGGGGAAACTATAGTTTTGGCCGACACCATTGAAGGTGAAGAAATCGGTAAGGTGAATTTTGTGTTACGCGATTCAAAAAACCGGATTTGGATAACCATTTCCACCAAAACAAAGAATTGGATGCATGCCCTAAAGCACGACCTAAAAGATGGCTATGTGGCCCGATATGAGGATGGCGCTTTCAGAATCATGGCTGATGGGTTTGGTTTTACCAATGAAATCCGGTTCGATAAAAATGAGGAATTCCTATACATCGTTGAAACCACTGGAGGCTGTATTACCAGAATGCGGCTTACCGAAAATGGAGATTTGGTGGATAGAGAAGTTTTTGGACCCTCCAAATTGGGAAAAGGTGCTTGGCCAGATGGTATCGCATTTGACGCCTATGGCAATTTGTGGGGAACTACAGTGTATTCGGATAAGTTATTTGTGCTGACCCCTGAAGGTGATATGAAAACCCTCCTCGATGAAGGGGACCCAGCAAAAGTTGATGCATTGGAGAAGGCATTTTATAACAATAATGTTACCGAAGATGTGCTATTTGCTACAGGTCAGGGAATAGCGCCTTGGATGGCCAGTGTTACGTTCGGAGGGCCAGATTTAAGCACGGTTTATATCGGTTCCCTCAAAGGTAAGAACATTCCCTATTTCAAATCTCCGGTGCCTGGATTGCCCATGGTGCATTGGAAAAAATAAAAAACAAAAGAAAATATATGCAACTACCAAAAGAAATGAACGCTCTTGTCCTTAAAGGGGTAAGAGATTTTTCAATAGAAACTGTTCCCGTACCTACACCAGATGCTGATGAGGTCATCTGTAAGGTGGATACCACTTTCATCTGTGGAACAGACCCTCATATCATCAATGGGGATTTCCCCGGATTTTGGCCTACCGGATTTCCGTTTATTCCCGGCCATGAATGGTCTGGAACCATAGTACAAACTGGAAAAAAATCAGCTGAGTTGGGTTGGAAAGAAGGGGATAGGGTCTGTGGTATCTCCCACTGTGGCTGTGGCTATTGCGAAATGTGCCAAAAAGGGCGATATAACATCTGCCTTAATTATGGTCATGAAGAAAAAGGCCATCGACAGTATGGACACTACACCCCTGGAGCGTATGCGCAATACATGAGGACTTCCGTAAAGAGCATCTTTAAAGTTCCCGATGCCATGGACTTGGAATATGCCGCCTGTGTAGATCCTTTGAGTATCGCGCTCTATACGGTTGAAAGATCAAGGCTAAAACCCGGTGACGACATCCTCATTTTAGGAACCGGACCCCAAGGCCTCATGGCCATTCTTTGTGCCAAAGCTTTGGGTGCGGGTCGGATTATTGCCGCAGGAAGTGGTGAGCGACTGAAAAAAGCTGAGGAATTGGGTGCTATTCCCATCGATTACCGAACCGAAGATGTGGTGTCTAAAGTTAAGGATATGACCAATGGAAGGGGAACTCCAGCCGTTTTGGAATGTGCCGGTACGGCTAAGTCCATTAACACGGCATGCTTGGCAGCAAGTAAGGGAGGCGTAGTTTCCATGATTGGCATTCCGCATTCTGATCCATCCCTTCCCATTAAACGAATGGTTTTGGAAGAAGTGGAATTGGTCGGAAACCGGGCAAATCCAAATACCGCCCAACCTACCATAGAAATGCTGCTGAACAATAGAATTGATTTGAAGCCCTTAATGACGCATCGCTTCGACCTAAAAGACTTTGCAACCGCATTGGACACTTTTGAAAACCGAAAAGATGGCGCCATCAAGATTGCCACAAAACCAAACGGATAAATACGAACACTTAAAAATAATACACATGGATAGTAAAGTAATGATTGTAAGTGGTGGTGCATCCGGACTAGGATTGGCCGCCGCTGAGAAATTTGCCGAAAACGGATACAATATTGTCATTGTTGATATTGATCAAGAAAAAGGAAAAATCGCAGTTGAGAAAATAGAAGCTTTGGGTAAAGAGGCCATCTTTTGTTACTGCGATATCTCCAACAAGGAACAAGTACAAGATGCCGCTAAAAAGACCAAGGAAAAATTTGGCCGGGCAGATGTGCTGATCAATAATGCTGGGTTGGAAGTTCGCGGAAGCATTCTGCAATGTACCGAGGACGATTGGGTGAAACTGTACAACATCAACCTTAAGGGAATTTATTATATGTCCAACGCCTTTGTCCCTATGATGGTGGAGCAGGGAAAAGGTGCCATTGTGAACACCGGTTCCATTTTGGGGTATAGAGCTGTGGGTGAACGCGCTGCCTATTCTTCTTCCAAAGGAGCCATAGATACCCTCACCCGTAGCATGGCCTTGGATTTGGCGGAAAACGGCATTCGAGTGAATTGTGTGGCACCGGGAGCCATTGACACCCCTTTGCTGAGAGGTTCCATTAATGATTCTCCTGATCCCGAAGAAACGGAAAAAGTGTTGGGAGCCAAGAGTGTATTCCACAGATTGGGCACCTCAAGAGAAGTGGCAAATGTGATGTATTTCTTGGCATCGGATGAAGCTTCCTTTGTAACGGGGTCGACTTATTTTGTAGATGGTGGATGGTCCATGCTCTAAAAATTGACAAAATTCGGAGTAGGATAAACTAAAGATTTAAAGAAGAAGAAACGCGTGGTGTACTTAGAAGATAAAGATTCCCTTGTAAAAAAGGGTATTACACAATTACTGGAAATCAAAGATGCCGATATCCGGATGCTTAACCTGCATCAATGTCGACATGCCATAGACAATGCCATTCATATTGGTGGGGCCTTTTCGGCCACCATTCCCATGGTGAGCCTGTTTTATGGTGGCATCATCGATATTGATGTGGAAAACCCAACCTCAATTCAACAAGACCAATTTGTATTGAGCAAGGGGCATGCAGTGGCAACCTTGGCTTCCATTTATTCCGATTTGGGATATTTCGATAAAAAGATATTGGAGAATTCCCGGTCTATTGAAAGTATTCTGAATGGACATCCCGGGCCGTTGTTGCCTGGAGTGCATTTGGCTACCGGTCCCATGGGGCAAGGAATGGGTGTGGCCCAGGGAATGGCCATAGCCGGTCAAAATTCCCAAAAGTTTGATGTCTTTGCCCTTACCGGTGATGGAGAACTGCAAGAAGGTCCAATTTGGGAAGCGGTGATGTATGCTGGTGCACAAAAGTTGGAGAATATTTGTGTGATGGTCGATAACAATGGCGGACAATTGGATTCCGTATCCCGACTACATTATCCGTATCACGGTCTTAGCGCTAGTTTTGCAAGTTTTGGTTGGAGGGTGATTGAAGTAGACGCCACACGATATCATGCGGTGTATGATGCCTTACATACCTTCAAATATGGCACAAGGGATGGACGTCCCACCGCGATTATCTGTAAATCTACTAAAGGACATGGTGGCTTTTCAGACCAAATGAACAACCACAAGGCAAAAATAGACAATGCCATCCTTGATCAGGAAACCGCACAACATGAAAAGGCCCGAAAAGAACGGGAAGCTTATTTCTGTGCGTTTTATAATGCTTTGGCAACCGAGAAAGATTTAGATGGAATTCAAGCCACCATAAAAAAGCATGCCGAATCCATGGGATTGGAGCTGGTTGGAGGAAAGGAAATCAAAGCTGTGAAGTCCAAGCCTTCCAAAGTCAAGACCAAAAAGGCACCAATACGAGATAAAAAAATCGCTTATAATGCTGATGCACTTCCTGCATTGGAAAAAGGAAGTTCCCACGCTGCCCATAAAGTCATTGAAAGTGCCATGAAGGTTTTTGCAAAGGACTCAAGGGTTTTCTCTGTGGATTCCGATTTGGCGTCCACCAGTGGACTTCAGGCTGGGATTGGTTTTGTGGATAAGGCAAGGGCGCATAATGCAGGAGTCGCCGAAGCCAATATGATGTTGATAGGCGAGGCTCTGGGTATTTTGGGCTCCAATGTTTGGGTAAGTACGTTTTGTCCCTTCTTCGATTGGAAAGTATTACGGAGAATAGCCGTTGGCCATCAAGAACGATTGGAAATCATTGAAGAAAAGGGCTGGCTCTCCGAAGGGCACGGTATTGATTATACCATGTTGGCCACGGCCGCTGATTTGGAAACACAATCCAATGGGGCCACACATATGGGAAATGATGATGTGCTGGTTATGAATGAAACAGCTCACGTAAACATCATCAATGTATCCTGTCCGCAGCAATTGTTGGGCATTATGAAGTGGATTATGGAGGGAAACAAGGGTATCATCTATTTGCGAATCCTTCGGGCTCCCTCTAATGTGTTGTACGACAAGGATTTTACTTTTCAATTTGGAAAAGCCTATACCATTGAACCCAAGAAAAAGATTGATGCTTATATAGTGAGTAGTGGGAGAGGAGTATCAGAAGCTCTGGAAGCCAGTAAACTTTTGGAAAAAAATGGTTTGAGTGTAGAGGTCATCGATATGCCTTCTATTGATTCGGATGCCATCCATACCTTGTATGAATCCGGAAAACCTGTTTTTATTGCAGAGCAGAACAATGGTTTTATTTGGACACATTTCAGAAGGGTCCTTTTTTCAACGAAGACCACTATTGATACGGCTAATTTGTATCCCATCAATCTATCAAAAAATGGAGAAACAAACTATGTCCATTCCGGAACCTATCCACAGTTGGCTGCCCATTTTGGTTTGGATGCGGCCAGTCTCAGTGAAACGATATCAAAAACATTAAAATAAGAAATCATGACCATATTGCATGAAAGTGAAGTAGAAGAGGTAAAACACCCGGGACGATTTATGCGTTGGCTCGCTAATGAGGATTCTTTACAGGCCAAGAACCTTTCGGTATGTGTGATTCGAGTAATGCCCGGAGAAGCGGTTAGACCGGCACATTCGCACCCTAAAAGTGAGGAATTGATATACATTATCACTGGTTCAGGAAAAGTAATGATTGAAAACGAGGTAGGGGACGTAAGAGCGGGTTCCGCCATTCTTTTTGAACAGGGAAAGGTACACATGCTCAAAAATACAGGCGATGTTGAAATGAAGGTCATTTGTTTCTTTGCGCCCGCCACTTCCATTGACAACTACAAGATGTTCGAAGAAATTGAATTTCCAGAATAAATAGAAATTCAAATAATCAAAACAAAAAGAGAGGTGAAAACCTCTCTTTTTTTTAACTAAAAAACAACTAACTCAACTAACTCCTACTACGGGTTAATTTTACTTTACTATTTCTTATTCCAATAAATGAATGTTCCTGTATTGGTGGACGTAAGAATGTCCACAGTTCCGTTATTGTCCAAATCAACGGCATCTACCTCGGAGCCAACCCCGGAACGATTATGAATCAATTCAGGAACAAATTTTGCCCCTCCGGGAGCATTGGCGTCCCGTACCGTCTTGTACCAATATAGAACGGGTGCACCATACGTATCCGGGTCAAAATGATTGTCCAAATGGGTAAACAAACGTTTCCCTACAATAAAATCCAATATCCCATCATTGTCAACATCGGCTGAGGTGGCTCCATGAAGTTGCGAGAAGGCAACATTTCCTGCATTTTTTGAACCGTAATCATCCATAATCATGTGGCGAACAAAGCTTATTTCTCCATTGGTTCTTTTTTGCTCATACCAGGCAAGACCAAATCCGTGGGAATTTAGATTAGTGACCACATCGAGCAATCCATTTCCATTTACATCATAAACCGCCATATGGCTACTTCCAATATTGGTGCTTCGTTTACCGTATCTGCCAAAGGCTACGGGATGGTATTTCCATGTTTTGGTGCTGTCCAATGCTTCAGGTTGTTCCCACCAGCCCAATGCATTTAGAATGTCCACCCGGCCATCATCATTGATGTCGCCAGTTCCAATGCCGTGCGCAAGGGCATGTCCCGGTTCGGAAACAGTGTAAACTATCCAGGGTTTTGTAGGGTCATTTTCATCAGGTTTGGCATAACGTACAAAGCCTCTGGCACCATACACTAATTCGGGTTTACCATCGTTGTCGATATCGGTGAACTCTGTAATCTCACTTTGACCACCATCAGGGAGTACATTGTAACTTTTCCAACGTTTGTGTTGCCCTTTTGGGTTGATGTAAAGTATGGTAGAGAAGGCACTGGACAAGACATCAGGCCATCCATCATTATTAAAATCATAGGCATCCTGAACTTTATTGTAGGCAAATTCTTTGGAAGGCCCTGCGGCAATAGCAGGAAAAATTTCAATACGATCAGTGAACTCAGGACCAAGATAAATGTAAGGTCCAGCCACAATATCTACTGCACCATCTTTGTTGAAATCTGCCGTGTCTGTTCCCCAAGAATAGTACATATCGCTAATGGGTTGTATAGTAAACCGGTCTGAAATTTTCTCCAGAGGTGTGTTTTTGACGTAAGCATCCTTGAGCATGATATTTTTAAACTGTACTTTACCCTTCCCACCAATGTAGAGGGCTACGGGTCCGTAACCATCATTGTTGGTTTCTTCCCCAGTGGTTCCGCCCACTTCACCGCCATCGTTTAAAAAGGAACGGATAACGTTCACATCCATATATCCTTCCAACTGGTTCCATTCGCCTTCAACAAAGTCTGTATTGGGCCGGGTAACGGGAAGGTCTTTAGGAGGTTCAGGTCGTCGGTATCCAGAAAAAGAGTTGCCCTCCTCTTCCTTGACGGGAGGAGCTACGCGGTACCAAATACCACCTGCTCTTGCCAGTTTGGTACGACTTGTTTCATTCCCCCGGGTATCAAAACTGATGTTGTAAGGAGTTACGGAACCGTTGGCCGCAATGCTGACCAGAACAGCATCAATTTTGTCTCCTTTGTCCTCAAATCGATACAAAAAACCGGTTTCTACAGTGCTTTCCCGTTTTATGGAAGCTTGGAATGCCACATCCTGAAACGATTGATCAAAGAGTAAAATACCGGGTTTAGTGCCCTTGACAGTACCCGTGATGACCCCGTTTTTGGCAGTCCATTGGTTTTCTCCCAAGGGTTTCCATCGATCTAATGTTGAACCCGTAAAAAGGTAGTCTGGAATAAAGGTAATGGCCTTTACATCTTGTAGTTTGTCCAAATCCTGAGCCTGTATCAAAGCCATCATGAAAAAGAACAATCCAAGGATACTATATTTTTTCATTTTTATTGTTTTGTGCTCCTTAAAATTAGTCCGGTAAAGCATACACTACATAACCTCCCTGGGCATTTGGGTCTTCACCATCTTCAGGAACACCCTCGCGACCAAACTTAATGGAAGTTGCTGCGGTCACGGCCAAATATTGCTTTCCATCCACTTCATACATGGCGGGTAAGCCTTCGCTACCTTTTGGAAGTTTTGATTTCCATAATTCTTCGCCATTTTCTGCATCAAAGGCATAAATCCTTCCATCTTTTGCAGTTGAAAAGACCAAACCGGTAGCAGTAATGACCATTCCATTTCTTTGGCCTTTTAGTACCCCGGTATTCTCGTAGCCCATTTTTAATGCCACAACGTCCTGACCCAACGGTCGCTTCCATTTAACAACGCCTTCATTGAGGTCATAGGCCATAATTTGCGACCAAGGTGGGCTGATAATGTAAGGGAACTCAAGACCCCATTGGTAGAGGTAAAGACGTTCATGATCTACTTCCACGCCTTCAGGGTATGGTCCGCCATATCTTCCGGGGCTTCCTTCGAGCACCCTGTCTTCAAGTCCTCCGGGAGCCCCACCTGAAGCAACCACTGGGCCTGAAGGGAGCTCATCACCACCACCTCCAAACCGTGAACTGTATCTACTTGCGCCATCTTCAGCTAAAAACTCATACAGGTCTTCTATTTGTTTAGTGGTCAAATCAGTAAAAGCCGGCATGTCTCCAAGACCAGAAACAACAACGTTGCTAAAGTCTTTCATGCTCATCCTTTCTCCAATGGTATTTAGAGCAGGGCCTACAATTCCTTCACCCTCTTGTCCATGGCAGGAAGCACAATTTTGAATATAGATTCTGGCATTCCCATAAAAGCCGCCAACATTGGCTGTTCTCGCCTCAATTTGTTCCAAGGTCAAGAGTTTTTCATATACTGATGGATAATCAAGGGCAATGACATAGAGGATACCTTTATCGGGGTTTGCAGCAGTGTCTCCCCAATTTACCCCTCCAACGGCTCCAGGTATGGCCAAAGTTTCAAACTTATCGGAAAGGGGGGTAAAGAACCCTGTTTGAATACTGTCCTTTAACTTACGGGCCCAGTCGGCTCGTTCTTCTTCTGTGAGGAAGATTTCATTTAGATCATCTTCTGTAAACGTTGTCCTTGTAGCTGGGGGCAATACAGTAGGAATGGGTTGGGTGGGCCAAGCCTCTTCTCCTTCTACATGGCTTGGCGGTACAGGTTTTTCTTCAATCGGGAATAAAGGTTCTCCGGTATGTCGATTAAAGACATAGACCAATCCATTTTTACCGACTACGGCAACGGCTTCTATTTCTTCGCCTTCATGATTAACTGTTAGCAACTGTGGAGCAGAAGTCAAATCGTAATCCCAAATGTCATGGTGCACGGTTTGAAAATGCCATAGGCGTTCACCCGTTCTGGCATCCAATGCTAAAAGCGAATTACCAAAGAGGTTGCTCCCAATTCGGTCTGCACCGTAATAGTCAAAAGTTGGGGAACCCAAAGGATAAAAGGCTATTCCATTTTTGGCATCTACTGTAATTTCTCCCCAAACATTGACGCCGCCCACATATTTATAGGCATCTTTTGGCCAAGTGTCGTACCCAAATTCTCCCGGTCTGGGAATGGTATGAAAGGTCCAAGCCAATTCACCGGTTTTAACATTGTACGCACGTAAAAAGCCCGGAGTGGAAAGATAGGATTCTCCAGTACCTGTCCCCAATAAAATCAAATCTTCAAAAATTTGACCTGGCGTACCTGATTGTGCCCTGTTGATGGTTTTGGGTTCCCTGTCCAACCCCTGCCTGAGGTCCACCAAACCATTATCTCCAAAAGAAAGAATGGATTTTCCTGTTGTGGCATCAATGGCTTGCAAGTAATTGTTGATTTGAAAGAGCAACCGTTTATCTTTTCCGTCCTCGCTTTCCCAGTAGTTGATTCCCCTTCGGGCGATTCGGGATAAATTGGCATGAATCCATATTTCTTCTCCTGTTTTGGCATTTAGTGCCACGAGGGAATTGTTTTTAGCAAGCACATACATTACCGTGTCCACCACAATTGGATTGAACTGATAAATCTTGTTGTCCCCGCTGGGGTAGAACCAAGCCACTTCCAGATCTTTTACGTTGGATTTATTTATTTGGCTTAGTTCCGTATATTTTGATTGGTCATTTCCACCACCGTAATTTCGCCATGTTTTGTGTTGATCACCTACATCAGTAGTTTGTTCTTTGTTGGTACATGCTGTAAAAAGACTGATTACACCCAAAAAAAGGATTGGTCCAAATATGTAGGATGGCATGGATTTTTTATTTCCTACAAAAAATAAAATGATTTTTTTCATGGCTATGGTCCGGTTAAGGAATGACTCTTTGTTTTGCCCTATAATTTTGTACTGTATTGGTTTAAAGGGATATAGGTAAAGTTACACCTATATTGTTCATAAACATAAAAAGTTGAAAGTTAAACTTCAATTGTAATTGTTTTATAGAAAAAAAGGGTATGAAAGTTAAACTTCCATACCCTTTGTTGGTTTTTTAATACCCTGGATTTTGAGTTATTTTCCCATCACTCAAATTGATTTCGGTTTGAGGTACGGGATAAATTTCATTGACACCATCTCGGAAACCAGCTCCTTTGGCGGTATCATATGTCTCTGCATAGTTTCGCATGACTTGCCCGGCTCTGCCTTGGCGTACAAGTTCAAAGAATCGCTCAAACTCTTGTCCAAACTCTACGCGTTGTTCATGCCAGATGATTTGTCTGAGTGCAGCTTTGTCAGTTTCGGTAATTTCGGGGAGTACAGCTTCACCGGCTCTTGCACGGGCACGAATTTCTTCCAGTGCCCATAGTGCTTCATCTGTTTTGTTGTTTTCATTGGCAGCTTCAGCGTACCACAGCAGTACTTTTCCATAACGCATATAGATATCGTCCCTTCCAATTTGAATGGAACCACCCACACGCTCATAACCGGGTACGTAGTATTTTTTGTTCATGTACCCTGTTGTACTGTTTCCTACATCGGCTATTTCGCCATCAGGCATAACATCACCATTTTTATAAACGGTATGTCCCAATCTTGGGTCTCCATCTTCAAAGGCATCCACAAAATCTTGCGTAGGCAAGTTAAAGCCCCAACCGTTTCTGGCTCTACTTCCAAAAACCGTAGTAAGTATATTTCTTACTGGAGCAGCTCCCTGGTCATGGAGGAACTGTACTTGGAATATATGTTCTATACTAGTTTCCCCATCTCTTAGGAACATTCCCAAATAATCGGGGTCTAGTGTATATTCTCCGGAGTCGATTACTTGCTTAAAATAAAGTTCGGCGTTTACGAAATCATTTAAATAAAGGTATACTTTGCCCAAATAGGCAAGGGCAGCTCCTTTTGTGGCCCTCCCTCGATCCGAATCACCATACGCACTTTTTTCTGGAAGTACTTCACTAGCTTCCTTTAAGTCTTTGATGATTTGGGCATATACCTCTGCCTTTGGAGTTCTGGCCATGTCATAGGATTCCAGTTCGGCATCTAAAACCAAGGGCACGTCTCCAAATACCTTTACCAAGTTAAAATAATACCAAGCTCTTAGAAACTTAGCTTCGGCCAGATACCTATTTTTAAGGGATTCATCCATATCAATGTCCAAAATTTTGTCCAGCACCAAATTGGCTCTGTGAACTCCGATATATTGATTTGCCCATGCAAAACGGGTAGCATCATTATCGGAAGGTATATTGAATAGGGAAATTTGTTGTGCATACAATTGGTCAGACCCTGACTCTCCACCTTTTTCAGTATCGTCAGAAGCCACATTCCCGAGCACCCAGTGCATGAATCCACCATTTCCATAATTACCACAACACCAATTGTTTCCAGTCAGCGGATGGTAGGCAGCAGTGACTGCTTTTTCGGCGTCATCCGCAGTAACATACGCATTGCTTTCCGAAATGGAAGCCAAGGGTTCTTTTTCAAGTATATCTGAACAACCTAAGAGTAAGGAAGTCAATAAAATCGTTATTAAATAAAAGCTATTCTTCATGATTATTTTTCTTTGCTTATTCAATTAACTATAAACCTACTTTTAAACCTATAGTGTAAATCCTAGGCACCGGATAATTGGTTTCATCAATTCCCACATATAATGGATTGTTGGAATTGTTTGTACCTAATTCTGGGTCAAATCCAGGATAGTTTGAGAAGGTGAACGCATTTTGCACTGAGGCAAATATGCTGACCGTTGCGGCATCCTTAAAAACATTTTCTGGAAACTTGTACGACATTTGAATGTTTCGTACCCTTAAATAGGATCCATTCTCCAGATAGTATTCAGATGAGCGCATGTTATTGTTGGGGTCGTCCGTATTAACCCGTGGAACTGTATTGCTGGTTCCTGGCCCAGTCCATCGGTTGTCCCAAACATTTTTGGTGTAATTGAAGAAATTAGATCCTTCTGTCCTAAATTTAAATGCTGTGTAAATTTCGTTACCAGCCACACCTTGTAGTTGAAGTCTAAAATCAAAATTCTTGTACGATAAGGATCCATTAAATCCATAGATAAATTTGGGCCATGGATTACCAATTATTGTCTGATCTTCTGCATTTACGACGCCATCTCCATTTAAATCCTTAAACCGGATATCTCCCGGAGCAGTACCTGAACTTTGGAAGGCATGGTTATCCACTTCTTCCTGTGTTTGGAAAAGCCCATCGGTTTCCCATCCATAGAATGATGCTATTGGACTTCCTTCCTGTGTTACATTGATCAGGCCAACAAATGAGATTCTTTGAAAAAGGGAAGAACCTGCATTGCTTAGATCTACAACCTCGTTTATGTTACGGGCCATATTACCAGAGAAGCTATAGGACAACCCCCCTGGGGTGGTGTCCTCATATCCTAGCATAATTTCGAAACCCTTGTTCAAAACCTCACCACCGTTGACATATGGGAAGCTTTGCAAACCAGAATAACCTGCAA
Organism: Bacteroidia bacterium; assembly: GCA_030427985.1. GTDB lineage: Bacteria > Bacteroidota > Bacteroidia > Flavobacteriales > Flavobacteriaceae > Flagellimonas. Next base: position 21,947 of record JAUIBH010000015.1, read on the forward strand.
GGGGCACTTGTAGAAGCATATCTGTGGTTTGCTTATGGTAATAATCAAAAGAAGCATTAACCTTTCCGCCGAAACCATTAAAGTCAAATCCGAAATTGGTTTCGTCCGTAGATTCCCATTTTAGGTTTGGGTTTCCTTGACCAATAGGAGCTTGGCCTCTGTATACTTCTTGTTGAGTGCCAAAAACATAATTGATGTTGGGTGTAACCAAACTGGCAAAGGCGTAATTGGGCAAGGAACTTTGGTTACCCAAGGATCCCCAACCACCTCTTATCATCAAATTGTCTATCCATTCAGCACTTTCCAAAAACTTTTCTTCAGATAGTTTCCATCCAAGGGAAAAAGAAGGGAAATATCCCCACTTGTTATTTTCACCAAATCTAGATGATCCATCTGCCCGGAAGTTTACGGTTGTAAAGTATTTTCCAGCGTAATTATAGTTTACTCTACCTAAATAGGAGACAATTCCATAAGAGCCTGCATTACCTTCTGCTCGATTTGACTGTGTGTTCAGATCAAGGTATCTGAGGTTTTCATTAGTTGTGGCATTGGCTGGTAATCCAGCACCATAGGCCGATACAAATTTGGAATCGGACTCCTGTGTGGTGAATCCAACCAGCGCATCAATATTATGATTGCCAGTGTTGGCAGTATAGTTAAGCGTATTGGCCCAACTGTTCTCATCAAAACGAGAGGTGTTTTCCGTAAGCGAAGCAATATCATTGAATATTCTAGATGAAATTACATATTGCGGCGAAAAATTAACACTTTCAGTATTCCCGATATTAAAATTGTACTGAGACTTAAAAACAAAGTTTTTTAGGAATTTTATATCCACATAAACGTTTCCATTCAATACAGTTCGCTTGGAATCATTATTGGTAAAATGAATAGAAGCCGCTGGGTTTGTAGAGTTCAGGGAAGTTTCTGAATACCCCCATGAACCATCTGGAAATTTTACTGGAATCTCTGGATTAGCTGTTAATGTGTTTCCTAAAATGGAACCAAAACTAAATTCTGAGATATTTTCGTAACTGGATACACTTGCGGACAGGTTCTGCCCCACGGTAATGGCGGAATTAATGTCATGCGATGAGTTGATTCTTAAATTCATCCGATCAAAGGAAGTGCCTTTAACAATACCTTCTTGGTCCGCGTATCCAGCTGAAAAGAAATACCTACTTGATTCGCTACCTCCATTGGCTGAAACAGTAATATTGGTCATTGGTGCCACTTGGAAAACAGCTTTTTGCCAATCGGTACCTACACCTAAAGCCTCTGGATTAGGGTAGAGTGGGGCATCGCCAGCATTAACAAGTCCTTCATTGTACAAGGTGGCGTATTGGGTAGCATTGGTCATAGGGACATGCCTTTGAATTTGCTGAATGCCTTGGGAAAAATTGATATTCAATCTGGATTTCCCTGGTCTACCTTGCTTTGTTGTGATCAAAATAACCCCGTTGGCACCTTGAGCCCCATAAATGGCGGCAGCACTTGCACTTTTCAGTACCTGGATGCTTTCAATTTGTTCTGGTATTAAATCTATAGGGTCTGCATTTGGGTTTCCATCCACTACATAAAGTGGCTCTGCATTGTTAACAGTTCCTGCACCTCTAACCCGGATCAATAGGGGAGAACCTGGAGAACCTGAGTTTTGTGATACTTGTAGACCTGCAACTTTTCCTTGAAGCGCTTGCCCTACTTGAAGTACAGGTTCATCTTCAAATTCTTCTGAATCTACCACGCCAATGGCACCCGTAATGTCGCTTCTTTTTTGGCTACCATATCCTACAACAATAACTTCATTCAAAGCAGCAACGTCCTCTTCCATCACCACGTTGATTTGGGTTCTGTTTCCGATAGGAATGTTTTGGGTACTCATCCCTATAAATGAGAAGACCAATACAGAGCCTTCTGGAACGGTAAGGGTATAATTTCCGTCAAAATCAGTGACCGTACCAATATCACCTCCTTGAACCACTACAGAAACTCCCAATAGCGGTACACCATCGGTTCCGGTTACTTGTCCTGAGACAACCACATCGGCTTGGGCTTCATCCAAAGTGGATGATGAGGGTGAAATAGGTTCGGCAAGTCTAACGTTTATGTTGTCGTTGACCTTTTTGAACCGTAATCTGGATTGTTGTGAAACTTTCTTCAACAGCGCATCAAAAGAAATACCCTTTTCTTTAATGGTAAATCGTTTTTGATAGTCAAGAATTGACTTATCAAAAACAAACTTGTAGCCAGAAATGGCTTCCAATTTTTCCAAAAGTTCTTGGGTGTCGATGTTTTTCTGACTGATATTCAGTCGTTCATCATCATTCTGAATGGTAGTAGCTTCCGTTTCATTGAAAGCTGTGAAATCCTCTTGTCCTGATGCCATTTGCGTTACACACACAAATGCCAAGCACAAAAGTACCCACCTACGCATGTTGGATTGGCGCAGTACTGATTTTTTTTTCATAATTTTGAGTTGATTTTGATTAATACTAAATCTGGATATTGACCGTCACATCACATATTCAGAAATTTGGTTTTGATTTAACTATAGCGGCTGGCAATTTTATTGCTGGCCGTTTTTCTTTGATCAAAAGCTTATTGTTATGTTTTTGCCTTCATGATCGTAATTGTATTTCATTCCATATATAAATTTTACACCTCTTAATATATCTTCTATTTTTTCATTCTGATAGGTACCGTTAAGCGACCAGTCTTTGGGAGGAGTTCCTTCAATGTAAAAGTTTACCCCATACCAACGCTCCAGCTTACTTATAAAGTCATCAAACCCTACCTCTTTAAAGATTAAGGTGCCATTTTTCCACGCTAGTGCACTTTCTATGTCAAATTGGTTCTTGACCATTTTTTGGGAAACTTTATGGAACTGAACTTGTTCTCCCGGATTAAGAAAAATACTGTCCATCACCTGCATATCTTCTGAGGCCTTTCTTACCTTGACTTTCCCAGTTACCAACGATATGTCCAATTCATCGAGATAGGGGAAGGAATTAATGTTAAAGGAGGTTCCGTGCACCTCAGTTTCCAGCATTCCAGTTTTAACCACAAAAGGGTGGTCATCTCTATGGACTACATCAAAAAAAGCTTCTCCGTGCAATTCCACCAATCTGGTTTTGGAGTTGAACTGCTTGGGGTACTTTAGTGTGCTTTCATAGTTTAAATCCACTAAAGAGCCATCGGGCAGGGTAACTTTAGACCTTTTCCCCTTGGGGTTTGATATGATTTCCCACTCAACCACCTCGGCGGCAACGTCAGTAGTATTTTCCTGGGTAAGTGTGTCGTACAACAAAACTGTAGTGATAACGATTACAAAAACCGCAGCATAATTGAGAAGTTTTTTTAGGGTAGGGGCAACGTTGGCACTAAAAATTTTGCGAGTATGATGTTTTTTTAAATCTGATGTGTCCTCCTTTTGTATGATTTTACCCAACAAATCGTCCAGTTCTTCGTGTGAAAGCCTATCATCCTCATGCCACATTTTTTCAACGAATGCTTTGGCCCTGTAGAATTCTTGGGTGTGGACCGGTTTTTCCTTTAGCCACTTTTCCCAAAAGAAATCACTGGCCTCATTGGGGTTTCTTACCCATTCAATAAAACCTTTATTGAGAATTAGGTGGTTAAATATGTTCTGTTCTTGTTCTGCCACTTAAAGCCTTTTATATATAAATAGGGGAAAATGTCGCAAATGATACCGACAATGTTATTTTTTAACAGAAAAAATTATCAATTTCTCAAAATGCCCTTTTTTAAGGGGTTTATGTTTGGGATGGGAAGAATAAAAAAACATGCAGTTACACTACATATGCAGGAAAATGCAAATATGTTTTTGAATACCAAAAGTGGTAATGAGGAGTGACTGGGGAGATGTTTAGAGGATGGCCTTCATTTTTTTTAAGGACCTATAAATAATTCTACGTGCAGAAGAAATATAGGAAAAGTCCAAAATCTCGGCTATTTGTTCATAGGACAGATTTTGGTAGTAGAAATAATAAATGGCCTCTCTTTCTTTTGCATTAAGGGATTTTAATGCCTTTTGTAGATTAAGGAGTTTGCTTTCTTCTTGTTGTTGAATAAACACGGTTTCGTGCATTCTATTGCTATAAAAACCGTCCCTGATAACTTCTTGGCTTTTCTCTTTTTCTTTTTTGCTTTTGCGCAAATAATCCAGAACACGTCTTTTAAAAGCTTTTAAAAGATAGAACTTTACTGATGCGGGGTTGCCCAAACCTTCTCTTTTTTCGCGGAGATATACAAAAAAATCTTGGAGACAGTCCTTTACCAGCTCATTGTCTGTGGTAAATCTACAACCATATCCGTAGAGCATATTGGCGTGCTGCTCATATAGAAGAATGAAAGCTTTTTCATCGCCAGCTTTAAAGTCTTTCCAAATTGCTTGGTTGTCTTCTTTGGAAAGATTTCCTAAAGCATCACTGCCTAGAATTGCTGAGCGATTTTTGTTTTGGAATTTTAACTGCACAAATATTTCGGGGTTTTTTTAGCAAATCATCATCAATTATACAATATTTTATCAATAACGCAATGCAGGACCATTTGATTGAATTTTTTTCAAATACAGTCAACAAGACGAATTAATAGAAACAATTTTGTCCGTTTCCAACTACATTCCATCTTTATTTTTGCCCATAAAATAGTTTCAAAAGTTGCAAGGAAATGTACCTTTACTCCAGTATATCAAAAACTTGATTCCGGAGTAAGTTGCTGTTAGTCAAAACGTTTATTTTGTATTTGCGGAATAAGACAAAACCCTTAGGGTAGCTGAGTCAAATCGAAAAAATAACATTCCTTAAATAGAAGGACGTTATGAACAAAAGGCTTTACTATAACGTTTGAGTGAGGTAAAATACGCCTAAAAATATCACAAAACGATCAGTTATTGTTGTAATAAAAAAATATTAACCAGTGATTTTACGGTTTATTTAATGAATAAGATCACAAATCCAGATTACCCGCCAACTGTTTTAAGACAATTTCGGAAAGTTTGGCCTGAAACTTTGCATTGCTATGTCGTACTCTGGCATTGATGTAGTTTAGCTGTGCAGTTCTAAACTCGATGGTGGGAATAATTCCTATTCTGTATTTTTCAACCGTAATGTCCAAGTTTTCCTTGGCTATGGCCTCATTTCTTTCTTCAAGTTCCATTAGGCTGATATTGGTAAGATAGGTTTGATAGGTAGTATTCACCAACGAATTCAGTTCCTGTTCTTGTTGTGCAATGGCTATGTCTGCATTTTCCAAAGCTACTTTACCCATTTTCTCCCTTCTGTTTTGGTTAAAACCATCAAATAGGTTGAGCGTGGCACCAAATCCATAATTAAAACCTTTTGATTCAGAGCTTACGGCAAAGCCCAACTCGGATTTGGAACTACCTATATTGTATCCAGAGGTCACAAATACGGAGGGGTAACGAGCAGCTTTTATTTGTTTGAGCTCCAGTTCACTGATGCGCTTATTGATTTTTTCGGCCTCTAGCTGTGGATTTTCCGAAGCTACCATGGCTTCCAGTTCGTCCAAAGTCAGTTTATGGTCCACAAAGATTTCAGGAATTACACTAAAATCAATCTTCAGGTCCCGTGCCAATTGTTCGTTCAACTGAATTTTGGTGTTCTTATACTGTTCTAGTTGCCGTTGCATCAGGGTTTGGTCCGTGTTCAAGTCCACTTGTGCATTCAACACCTCCAGTTTGGAAGCCTTTCCAATAGTAAATCGGTTCTGTGCAAGTTCCACCCGCTGTTCCGAAATGATGAGGGTGCTGTCCAAGGCCGATAATTGCTGTTGCTGCTGAACTAGGTCGTAGTAGGTGATCATAATTTCTCCCACTGTGGTCAATATGGCCTGTTTCAGTTCGGCTTCTCCCAATTTTTTGGTTTCCTTCAACTGCTCAAAATTGGCAAACATGCGAAGACCATCAAACACCGTCCATTCAAGTGCGACACCATAATTTAAGCTGCTGTTCTTTACATTGTCGCGTTCCTGAAGAGTACCATCGTTTCTCAGCTGGGATAAATTCTGAATGCTGTTATTGTCCGATAGATTGGCACCTAGTCTTGGGAGAGCCCCTGCTTGCCCCGGGCTAACTCCCAACTCATCTATTTTCAGTTCGTTCTGCGCCGTTTTTATCTGATAATTGTTTTCCAAAGCTATTTTAACAGCTTCTTCAACCGTTAAAAGTTCCTGTGCACCACCAGAGATGATACCTGCCAAATTGAACAATAGGATGAGGATACGTTGGTATTTGCCCATACTATGAAACTTCAAGGATTTTGAATTCGGGTCGTTGCACTTTTTTTCTGGACCACATGAAATACAGTGCCGGGATAACAAACAAGGTAAGGACCAAGGAAAACATAGTCCCTCCAATGATCACAACTCCCATTCCAGTTCTACTTGCCGAAGCAGCTCCAAGCGATAGCGCAATGGGCAATGCACCCAAGGCAACGGTAAGACTGGTCATGAGGATGGGTCGCAGCCTTGATACGGATGCCTTCATAATGGCATCCATTTTAGAGATGTTTTCATCTTCTTCTTGCAACTGATTGGCAAACTCAACAATCAAAATTCCATTTTTGGTCACCAACCCAATCAACATAATGGTTCCAATCTGACTGAAAATATTCCAGGTTTCCCCAAAGAGCCAAAGTGAGAACATGGCTCCTGCAACGGCCATTGGCACCGTTAATATAATAATGAATGGGTCGATGAAACTTTCAAACTGGGCAGCCAGAATGAGGAAAATCAACAAAAAGGCCAGCGCAAAAGCAAATGCAGTATTGGAACTACTTTCCACAAAATCACGGGATTCACCCCCAAGATCAGTGGTGAAGGTATCGTCCAGAACTCTATCTTTTATCGCATTCATGGCATCTATTCCATCTCCAATGCTCATGCCGGGGGCCAAATTGGCGGATACCGTAGCGGACATATATCGGTTGTTATGGAACAGTTGCGGAGGACTGCTGTGCTCGCTGGTCGTGACCAAATTATCCAACTGAATAAGACGCCCCTCTTTATTTTTTACAAATATGGAGGTAAGGTCCATTGGTTCATTACGATCTTGCTTGTCGAATTGACCAATGACCTGATATTGTTTTCCGTTCATCAAGAAATAGCCAAAGCGCTGGCCACTCAAAGACAGTTGAAGCGTTTGGGCCACATCCCTTACCGAAACCCCTAAACTTTCTGCTTTTTCACGATCAATGGTAACGTAAATTTCCGGTTTGTTGAATTTTAGGTTGACATCGGTAAAGGAAAAAGTAGGGTCTTTTTCAGCTTCGGCCATAAACTCAGGAATTTTTTCTTCCAGCTTTTGGAAGTTCTTGGCTTGTATGATGAACTGAATCGGGGGTCCGCCACGACGGTTTACCGAGATGGTAGGTCGTTCCGATACATTGGTTTTTCCACCCACAAAGGCTTTGGCCCATCTTCCAAGGTCATCGGCAATTTCACGTTGGGAACGGTTTCTTTCACTGGGCTCCACCAACGCAATATTGGCCCGCCCACTGTTTACGGATGAGGAGCCAAATCCTGGAGAGGTCAATACCAAGCTTACCTTTTTTTCGGGTATGGAATCGTTGATGAGTTCCGTGATTCCAGTCATCAAATGATCCATATATTCATAAGAAGATCCTTCTGGTGCCGTTACGTTCAGTCGAACAAAACTTCTGTCGTCATAGGGAGCTGTTTCTTTTTGAAGCAGGGTGTAGAACAAAACAATAAGGCCAATACACCCAAAAAGGATGGGAAAACTCAACCATTTCTTCTGCATAAAACTTTTTAAACTGCTCGCGTAGGATTGGTTCATGGCCACAAAGTATTTTTCCGTTACCTGATAGAAACGTGACCTGCTTTGTTTGCCAGGTTTGGTTAAATACGCATTGAGCATGGGGGTGAGTGTGAGGGATACAAAGGCAGAAACCATCACTGCAGCTCCTAGAACCACACCAAATTCCCTAAAAAGTCGACCTACAAAACCTTCCAAAAAGATAACGGGCAAGAACACAGCCGCCAGTGTTACGGATATGGAGATGACCGCAAAAAAGATTTCCTTGGAACCTTTTATGGCCGCTTCAATAGGACTCATCCCTTCTTCTATCTTTTTATAGATGTTTTCAGTGACCACAATTCCATCATCCACAACAAGTCCCGTAGCCAAAACAATGGCCAAAAGGGTCAATACGTTAATGGAAAAACCGAACAACCACATAAAAAAGAAGGTGGCAATCAGGGAGACGGGAATATCCAAAAGTGGACGAAGGGCCAATGACCAATTCCTGAAGAAGAGATAAATGACCAAAATAACCAAGATGATGGAAATCAATATGGTCTCGGCGACTTCGGTGACCGCTCTTTTTACAAAAACGGTATCGTCAATGACCACATTTAATTTAAAATCTTCGGGAAGGTCTTTTTGAAGCTTTTCATATTCTGCATAAAAGGCATCGGCAATTTCAAGATAGTTGGTGCCCGGTTGTGGAACCACCGCCACAGCGATCATGGGCTGGCCTGAATCGCTCATTTTGGTCTCCATGTTCTCTCCCTCCAAGGTAGCTTGTCCTATATCACGGAGTTGAACAAGTTTTTCACCATCAGCCAGAATAATGATGTTGTTGAATTCCTCTTCAGTATTAAGGTTACCTATCGTTTTTACGGATAGTTCGGTGTTGTCCCCGGTCAATTTTCCAGAGGGAAGCTCTACATTTTGCGCCAAAAGTGCGGCACGGACATCAGCAACGGTTAAGCCGTAGGAAGCCAGTTTTAAGGGGTCTATCCACAATCGCATGGCATATCGGCGTTGCCCCCATATTTGCACCCCGCTGACCCCCGGAATGGTCTCGATTCGTTGCGCAATAACATTTTCGGCATAATCGGAGAGCTCCAAAATATTTTTATTGTCACTTTGCACGGTCATGGAAATGATTCGTTGAGCATCCGCATCGGCTTTGGATACTACCGGAGGTGCATCCAAGTCATCAGGCAAGCTTCGAACCGCTTGGGAAACCTTATCACGGACATCGTTGGCGGCATCCTCTAAATTCTTGTCCAGATTAAACTCAATGTTTATGGAACTAGATCCCTGGACACTGTTGGAAGTAATGTTTCGAATACCATCAATGGAGTTTATGGCTTTTTCCAAAGGTTCGGTAATCTGTGATTCAATGATATCGGCATTGGCACCAGAATAGCTGGTGCGGACAGAAACTATGGCGGGATCAATGGAAGGAAACTCCCGGACACCTAAAAACGTATACCCAATAATCCCGAACAGGATAATGGTGATGTTCATTACTATAGTAAGAACGGGCCGTTTAATACATATTGCGGAGAGATTCATTGTATTGCCGTCAAAGGTTCGAGTTCTTGTAGGACTACATCAACTGGTGCGCCATCCTTTAAGGCCATAACACCGTAGGACAATATGGTATCACCGGGGTGAAGATTGGTCAGCACCCGGACAACACTGCCTGTACGGGCACCAATTTCAACATCAATTTCCTTGGCAATCCCATTCCGGTACACGAAAATTTTCTTTCCATTCTGCACGGGAATTAAGGATTCCGTAGGCACCAATAAGGCATCGTTAACCGTTTCCAAGGGCAACTGCACATTGGCATAGGCTCCTGGATAAAGTCCTTTGCCCCTGTTGTCCATTACGGCTCTCATTCGTAAGGTTCGAGTGGCAATGTCAACTTCGGGGTCAATGGCATAAATAGTAGCCTCATATTCTTCTTTCGAATCTGAAGTGGTAAAGGTCAGAACAGTACCTACACGAATTTGCGAAGCATATTTTTCGGGAACGGAAAAAGTGATTTTCAGTTCATCGGTGTTCACCAATTTGGCAATGGTAGTGGAGGGGGTAACATAGGTTCCTTTTGAAATGGAACGCAATCCTATGGTGCCGGAAAAGGGCGCACGAACCGTTGTTTTGGATAATTGGGCATTAATCAGTTCAGATTCGGCAGAAGCAGATTGAAAGTCTGCACTGGCAATATCATATTCCTCTTGGCTTATGGCCTGTTTTTCTAAAAGTAATTTGGCTCTTCGCTCATTTTCCGAAGCTAATTTTCTTGCGGTCAACGCCTTGGAAAGCTGAGCTTGCAGTTCAATGTCATTTACCTTGAGAAGAACCTGTCCCTGTGTTACTTTGGCGCCCTCTTTAAAGTTGATGCTTTCAACCACACCGGAAACTTCGCTGCGGATATCAATTTGTTCATCCGCTTCCAAAGTACCCGAAAGCGATATGTTATCCTTAAATATTTGAGGTTTTAGGATAATCCCAGTGACCGTGGGCATAACAGGACCAGTATTCGCTACTTTGCCAATTTCAGCGTTGGATTTTATCCTGTAAGCGATAAGGGCCAAAATTCCAATACCCATTAGGGTGTAAACGATATGTTTTGTTTTCATGCGATTGAAAAAAAGCAAACACCATTGGGGCCAAAAACGGGTTTCAGCAAAGATAATCCGAACGCATTATTTTCTGAAAAAACGAAATGTTATTAAACTCCCAAAATCTGTTGAACGTCTCAAAGTAGCGGGCAAACGACAATAAAATAGCCTTTAACCGCAGCAGTTTAGGCTGTAACCTGATTTTTGGGCAATCAATTTTAAGTTTAGGCTTTATGATGGGCGTCATTTTACGTTTCAAATAAGCAAATGATGTTAGTAAACCTTTAAAATTGATATTAATTTAGAGGGATGAAAGAAAGGGAATTCGATATTATAAAATCCACAGGGGAGAAGACTCGATTTTCTGTTGATAAATTACGAAACTCCTTAAAATCTAGTGGTGCCACTCATAATGTGATCAATGAAATTGTGGATCAGGTCATGGATGAGCTGTACCCAGAGATCACCACCCGGGAAATTTACAACCGGGCCTTTGCCTTATTAAAAAAGGCTAAATCTGTCTATGCTTCCAAATACAAATTAAAAAAGGCCATTTATGAACTCGGTCCAACAGGGTTTCCATTTGAACGCTTTATTGCCGGGGTTTTGCATTACTCGGGTTACCAGACCAAGGTGGGTGAAGTGCTTCATGGGGATTGTGTTTCCCATGAAATTGATGTACTAGCCATTAAAAATGGAAGACTGAACATCATCGAATGCAAATTCCATGGTGATGAGGCCCTTAATTGCAACATTAAAGTGCCTTTGTACATTAATTCTAGATACAATGACGTAAAAGAACCCCTTCAGTCCCAAAAAGAGAAAGATTTTGAAAGTACATTGGGTTGGGTGGTTACCAATACCCGCTTTACCGCGGATGCCCTGCAATACGGGAAATGTGTTGGATTGTATCTGTTGAGTTGGGATTATCCTACTGGGGATGGTCTTAAGGACAGAATTGACCGATTGGGACTCTATCCCATAACCGTATCCACCTTGCTCACTAACAGGGAAAAGCAATTTCTATTGGATAGAAATGTGGTGCTTTGTAGGCAATTGCGGGAAGATTTGTTCTATTTGGACCATTTGGGTGTTTCCAACGGAAGAAGGGAAAGAATCATCAAGGAAATGAAATCATTGTGTATAGGATAAACACGCCATGAAAAAACTTAAAGTTCATTTTTTAGGGGCATCTGGTACCGTAACAGGTTCCAAATTCTATTTGGAGGCAGAGGACATCAATATATTGGTAGATTGTGGCGTGTTCCAAGGAACTAAGGAACTTAGGCAACAAAATTGGCTGCCCCTTCCCATCGATGTTCCCAAAATTGATGTGGTATTGTTGACTCATGGGCACTTGGATCATTGCGGGTATCTCCCTCTTTTGGTAAAACAAGGTTTTGAGGGCGATATTCTAGGTACCGCACCTACCTTGGCCATAGCCGAAATCATCTTGAGAGACAGTGCCAAAATACATGAAGAGGAAGCCGAAAGGGCCAACAAAGAGGGATATAGCAAACACAATCCAGCATTGCCGTTGTACGACCAAGAGGATGTAAAACGGACTTTGGGATATTTCAAACCTATTGGAGAGGGGGAGAACATTGAAATTGCTCCCAATTGCAATGCATGTTTTAAATACAATGGACATATTATAGGATCTACTTTTATTGAATTGAACATTCATGGGAAAGTGCTTGTCTTTTCTGGTGATGTAGGCCGATTGAAAGATGACTTGTTGGATGTCCCACTACAGCCGGAATGGGCCGATTATCTTTTTGTGGAAAGCACGTATGGGGATAAAAACCATCCTGAGGAAGATATGGAGGCCATTTTTAAGAATCTGGTTGATAGGACGTTGCAAAATCGGGGTGCATTGATTATCCCTTCGTTTGCTGTGGAGCGATTGCAATCCTTAATGTATTTGCTATGGAAACTGTATGACAAAAACAAGATTCCCAACATCCCAATTTTTGTGGACAGTCCCATGGGCACCAATGTTTTGGATGTGTTTGGACGATTTCCAGAGTGGCACAAGCTTTCCATGAGTGAATATCACAACATGTGCAACCATGTAAACTTGGTAAGCTCCTATCGGGAAACTTGGGAAACCATTGATGACCCACGGCCCAAAGTTGTAATTGCAGGGAGCGGTATGGTCACTGGGGGCAGGGTTTTGACCTATTTAAAGCAATTGATGGATTTAAAATCCACCACCGTTTTGCTAGTAGGGTATCAGGCAGAAGAAACCCGTGGTAGAAAATTGTTGGAAGGCGCCCAAGAACTAAAAATGTTTGGAAAATATATTCCCGTTAAGGCAAAAATTGAACATTTAGAAAGTTTATCCGCTCATGCAGATCAAAGCGAATTATTACATTGGATGGGAACCATAAAAAACATTCCAGAAAAGGTGTTTTTGATTCATGGGGAAAATGAGGCGCTGCACACCTTCAAAGACAAAATACACGAAACGTATGGCTGGCACTGTCATATTCCAGAACTTCATGAAGTGGTTGAAATTATGTTATAATTTCTCTCCGTAGGAAAGGTCTCCGGCATCACCAAGACCCGGAATAATATAACCTTTGCTAGTGAGTTCATCATCAATAGACGCTATCCATAATTCGGTTTCCTCTGGAAAAACTTTTTGCACATGGGCAACACCAGCCTTTGACCCAATGACCGAAATAATATGAATTTTCTTCGGAGCACCGTGCCCACTAAGGGCTCCCAATACATTTTCCAAGGTCTTTCCCGTCGCCAACATGGGATCGGTTAAAACCAAGGTTTTTCCCTTTAGGGAAGGTGCCGCTAAGTATTTCACAATGACCTCAAAATCGTCTCCACCATCAGGATGGTGTCTGTAGGCTGAGATGAATGCGTTTTCTGCTCCATCAAAATAGTTTAAAATGCCATGGTGCAAAGGCAAACCTGCACGGAGTACCGAACAAAGCACCAATGAATCAATGGTTTGGGTGCTTTTCTTTGTTCCTAAGGGAGTATCTATTACAATATTTTCATAATCCAAGGTTTTGCTCAATTCATAAGCAAGTACCTCACCAATACGCTCAATATTCCTTCGGAAACGCATGGAGTCCTTTTGCATGGTTTTATCCCGAATTTCTGCCATAAAGGTGTTGAGGATGGAATGTTCTGAGTCAAAACGATGAATTATCATGCGATGGTGTTTTAGGTCAATTCAAAGATTGAACAATACCCTTAAAAGTAATCAGAAAATGGAAACCACCTTTATTTTGCAAAATCAAGCACAAAAGACCGAACCGCATCCCAATCGGTGTACTCATGGTCTTTGGACGTATCTGTGGACCCACCTTCTTTTTTGGCAATCATCCGCATGATCAACTTTTTAAAATAGTCGTATTGAGTATACTTGAGCGCTCCGGCCATATGACTTATTGCGTCAGGTTTCCATCCCGTTTTTTCCATAAACTCCAGAGCAATATTTTTAGCCTCTTCATGTTCTTCTTCAATATCTGATGCTATGGCCATACATACCGAAAAGAATGCGGAATGTATTTTATTGAGCTCATCCAAATTTTTCATGATATAATGTTTGATGGATGAATGGTACTTCTGGATGTGAATGGAACTCCCAATAAGCACGGCATCAAATTTTTCGGGAGTTGGTGGGTCTTCGGAGGCATCAGCAATTACAACACTATGGTTCTCTGATTGTAGGACCTCTTCCATAAAACGGGCAATTTTTCGGGTCTGTCCCTCACTTGTGGCATAAACGATAAGGATTTTCATCGGTTTAAGATTTAAATTGAAAGCTAAATGTATAGGATGTTGCAAAGCGGCGAAATGACCTTTGTCAATAGATAAAAGATTTTACTTTTTGAATGGTATTATTTAGGCTATGGCAGCCGCCAAGGCAATTTCTACCATATTGGTAAAGGAAGTTTCCCGTTCGTGGGCGGAAAGCCGCTCTCCGGTGACCAAGGAATCCGAGATGGTCAAAATAGTAAGTGCCCGTACATTATATTTAGATGCAATGGTGTACAATCCGGCAGTTTCCATTTCCACGCATAAAATACCGTATTGGGCCCAGAGCTTATATTCTTCGGGATCATCCACATAAAATTCGTCCGAGGAAAGCACATTGCCCACTTTTATGGGAATGTTTTGTTGCTGCGCATAATCAACTGCTTTCTGGAACAGCTCAAAATTGGCCGTAGGTGAATAATCGGAATTGATGAATCTTGAATTGTTCATTCCAGAAGTTGTGGATGCAGCCATGGCCAACACCACATCGTTCAATTTTACATCTTCTTGATAGGATCCCGCGGATCCCACCCGGATGATGTTCTGAACGCCATAATCTTTGATGAGTTCATGAAAATAGATCATGGAAGAGGGCATGCCCATACCGCTTCCCTGAACGGAGATTCTTTTCGCTTTATAAGTCCCTGTATAACCCAACATACCACGAATCTTATTATAGCAAACGGGATTCTCCAGAAACGTTTCGGCAATCCATTTGGCCCGTAACGGGTCTCCAGGCATCAAGACCGTTTCCGCAATTTCTCCCTTTTTGGCTTCAATATGTATGCTCATTGGCTTGTCTTAGATCAATAATGAAGGACCTGAAGAGGTTCCTATTCTGGCAACTCCAAGATTAATGTATTTTAGGGCGGTCTCTCGGTCCTTGATTCCTCCCGAAGCTTTAATCTTTGCGTCATCGCCCACCACTTTTTTCATCAAAATCACATCCTCAAAAGTGGCCCCGCCATTTCCAAATCCGGTGGAGGTTTTTACAAAATCGGCTCCAGCTTCAACGGCCAAGGCACAGGCTTTTTCTTTTTCTGTGGTGGTAAGATAACAGGTTTCCAGAATCACTTTTAAAATGGTATCTCCGATAGCCTGTTTTATGGACTTGATTTCGTTGCGAACCAAATCATAATGATTGGATTTGAGCCATCCAATGTTGATGACCATGTCTATTTCATCAGCGCCATTTTCCATGCAGTCCTTGGCCTCAAAAATCTTGGTATTGGTAGATGTGGCTCCTAAAGGAAAGCCAATCACTGCAGCAACTTTTACCTTCGTGTTTTTGAGTTCTTCCTTTGCCAGCGATACATGGCATCCATTGACACAAACGGCATAAAAACCGTAGGTTTTGGCTTCTTCACAGAGTTTTTTAATATCCGATGGAAGTGCAGTGGGCTTTAGGTTGGTATGGTCAATAAAATTCGGTAAAAACATGTCAATGGTTAAAGAGCTGTTTCAACCTAAAGATAATCAACATCTCCGATCTGTTTTTTCCTGCAAAGGATTTGGCAATGTTCTCTGCGGTTTCAACGATTAAGTCCTTTAATTTTGGAGTGAATTTTTCGGGGTGCTCTTTGTAGAACTCCTTAAATTCATTAAAATATTCTTCCCCGTCTTTCTCTTCGCCTTCCAACCAATCAAAGACAATTTCTATCTGATAAGCCGCATCGGTATGGAACTCATCCTCAAAATCATCAACGTTCAACCAATGTTGCCGGACATACTTTCGAAGCCTTTTCGTTTCTACTGGTCTAACATTTTTATCGGCAATAGCCACAGCGTAAAAAAGCATGCCTAGATTTTGGTAGAATTCGTTCCCTATTTTTTCGGAATTAAGCATCACAAAAGGGTTTTATTTTCGATTAAAGGTAATGGTAATCCCCCTTGCTTTTTATGACAACAATCATTTTTAGACAAGGTTTCAAATTAGATTCCTGAAATGACCTAAGTCATGGAAAAAGCGGAAAGCAGCCGCTAATTTTGATATCAAATCCCAAAAGAAATAGTTATGGCTTCTGGAGTTAAAACTTTGGATTCCACTTTTTCCTTCCCATGGAAAGGGCAAGTTTATCTAACAGCAGATATGACCATCATGAAAAAAATATTGGTGCCAGTCGATTTTTCCGAACATTCGGGCTATGCCTTGGAAGTTGCCTCGCACATTGCCAAGGAACACGGAGCGGGGATCCTAATTTTGCATATGCTGGGATTGTCAGAATCCGTTTTGGCCAAATCTGAAGAGGAGGAACTGAAAGAAGCAAAATATTACATGAAATTGGCCAAGGAAAAAATAAAGGAGTTCACAAAGAAAGATTTTCTCGAAAACATTACCGTGGAGGCCATCATCCAGAATTATAAAATATTCAGTGAAGTGGATCATGTGGCCCAAGAACATAATTGTGACCTCATTGTAATGGGGTCCCATGGAACTGGTGGCATTAGCCGATTTTTTGTCGGCTCCAATACAGAAAAGGTAATCCGAACCTCAAAAGTCCCTGTTTTGGTGATCAAACAGCCGCATCCAGATTTCAACATCAAAAAAATAGCATTTGCCTCCGATTTAGATCTGGAGAACATTCCGGCATACAGCAAAGCTGTTGCATTTGCCCAACTGTTTTCGGCCAAATTGGAAACTTTTTACGTGAATACATTGGGTGCCAATTATATAGGGTATTCCGATATTGAAAAGAAAATTAAAAACTTTACCGATAAACTGGGAGAGGAAGTGCCTATACGGATTTATAATCACTACAGTGTTGAAAGAGGCATTTTCAACTTTTGTTCGGAACACCAGGTAGATCTATTGATCATCCCAACCCATGGTAGAAAGGGAATTGCCCATTTCTTGGCCGGAAGTACTGCCGAAAATGTTTCCAACCTTGCCAAGTTGCCTGTGCTTACCCTAAAACTTTGATCAGGTCCTGAACAATAGTTCAATTCGCCCCAACAATATCAACTCGGATTTGTTGCTACCGGCAAAAGCAGAGGCTATTGCTCTGGAGGTGGACATGATAAGCTGTTTCACATTTTCAGGGAACAGGATTTTGTGATCGGTATAAAAAGCCTCAAACTCTTCAAAGATTTCTTCACCATCTTTTCCGTATTCCAAAAACCAATCAAAAACGCTTTCTATCTGAAAAGCTGCATCTGTTCCATATTCATCCTCAATATCATCCACATCCAACCAGTGGTCGCGGACCACTTCCTTTAACGTATCTATTTCCTTAACATGTATACTGTGGTCGGCTATAGCAACTGCATAGAAAAGTTTCCCCAGATTTTGATAAAATTCGTTTCCTAGTTTCTTTTTTGAATCCATCATCTTGATGTTTTTAGGGTTTGAATAAATATAAATATGCGAAATACTTTCTTCCATGATCTAAATCAGTTTTTATAACTTTAGTCTGTGAAACTTTTAGAAAAAAATGAAGTACTCAAAATTTTAACGGAAGTAATTTCTGAAGGAATCCTTATTGTTGATGATCAGCAGGACATTGTGGCAAGCAATGCGGTGGCCGACCGTATGTTCGGTTATTTGGATGGGGAGTTGGCCGGAAAACCCTTGGAAATTTTAATTCCCAAAAAAGTAAGAAATCAGCACAGAGGAGATGCAGGAGGCTTTATCCAAAAAGGGCGTAGAAGAAAAATGGGGCAAGGATTGGATCTTGTAGGCCAGTTGAAGGATGGTGGTGAGTTTCCGCTTGAGATTAGCCTTAACCCATTTACACTACTGCAAAGGAGGTATGTAATGGCCATTATTGTGGACATTTCGGAACGAAAAAAATCTGAACAAACCATAGATCATTGGTTCCAAGTTTTTAATGAATCGCTTAACGAGATTTATATTTTTGATGCGGAATCCTTAGTGTTCATCAATGTAAACCGGGGTGCCCAACTCAATTTGGGGTATACCATGGAAGAATTAAACCAAATGTCTGTTTTGGACATCAAAACGGATCTTTCTGCTAAAAGCTTCCAGAAGTTGATTTCGCCACTGGTTAACAAATCCAAGGAAAAGGTTGATTTTGAGACCATACACCGCAGGAAAGATGGTTCCACCTATCCGGTGGAAGTACACTTGCAACTATCTTCAATAGGTAAAAAAGATGTTTTTCTTGCCATTGTGTTGGATATTACAGAACGGAAAAATTACACCCAGCATTTAGAAAACAAGGTGGAAGAACGTACTGAACAGTTAAGGGAAGCCCTAAAAGCGGAAAAGCAGTTGAATGAACTCAAGACAAAGTTCCTGTCATTGGTCTCCCATGAGTTTAAAACACCTTTGTCCAGTATTTTGACCTCCAACTCATTGCTCTCAAAATATACGCAGACCGATCAACAGGAAAAACGGGATAAACACATCAATACCATAAAGGAAAAGGTAAAGTATTTGGACAATATTCTTACCGATTTCCTATCCATAGAACGTTTGGATACCGGCAAGGTAAAATACAATATCAATACGTTTCCTTTGAGTAAAATCATCAATGAAGTGGTCTACAATTCCAACACGCTTTTAAAAGAGGGCCAGCGAATTCAATACCCAAAGGATATTGATGGCATAACCGTGTCCTTTGATGAAAAGATCATGGAATTGTCCCTGTCCAATTTGTTGCACAATGCTATAAAGTATTCCAAAGAAGATACCAATATAGAGCTTCGTGTCACAGAAGAAAATGAAAAACTACATATTGCTGTTATTGATCAGGGACTTGGCATTCCGGAGGAAGACCAGCCGTTTATTTTTGAGCGCTATTTTAGGGCAAGTAATGTGCTTACGGATCAAGGAACCGGAATAGGACTTAATATTGTAAAACAGCACATGGTAAACCTTGAAGCCGACATTAGTTTTGAAAGTAAATCAGGTGTAGGCTCCACATTTACATTGATCATACCAAAAACCAACACAAAAGATGAAGAAAATTTTACTGGTTGAAGACGATACCTCTTTACGGGAAAATGTAGAGGAACTCTTAAATCTCTCTGGATTTCAGGTGTTTTCAACCCCAAATGGGCGAATGGCCCATGAGATTGCCAAAAAGGAGGTCCCCGATATTGTTTTATGCGACATTATGATGCCCGAAGTTGATGGTTACGAGGTGCTTGAGCAGTTCTCATCCTCGGAAAGCACAAGGCACATCCCCTTTATTTTTGTTTCGGCCAAAACCGAGCGGCATGAGGTACGAAAAGGGATGAATCTTGGAGCCGATGATTATCTGACCAAACCTTTTGAGGAAGAGGAACTGTTGAATGCCATCCATACTCGTTTAGAAAAAGCAACGCATCTAGAAAGTATTTTTTCAAAACGTACCGAACAGAACAAACAGCACGATATTAGATCCTTGAACGAGTTGAAGAATTTTTTTGATGACCACGGACAACTCTTTTCCTATAAGAAAGATGAGACCATCTATACCATAGGAGATCATTCCAATATGGTGTACCTTATTCTAAAAGGAGTGGCCAAGTGCTGCGGATTGGATGAAGAGGGCAAAGAACTTATAACTTCTGTGTACTCAGAAGACGACTTTTTGGGATTTACCTCCCTGACGGAAAATCTGCCCTATCGCGAATATGCCATTGCCATTGAAGATGTGGAACTTGCAGGAATCTCTAAGACCCACGTAAAGTCCATACTTGAAGAAAACCAAAGTGTTTCTTTGGAATTGCTCAATGTAATGGCCGAAGATTTGATACACATTAAAAAGCAATTATTGCAAATGGCCTATAGCTCCGTTAGAAAAAAAACGGCGCAGACCTTGCTGCTGTATTCCCAAGCAATGAACAAAGGCAAGGAAGCCCCCTTAAAAATAGCACGAAGTGATTTGGCCGGTGTGGCAGGGATTGCTACCGAAAGTTTGATCAGAACCCTGTCCGATTTCAAAAATGAAGGGCTTATTGCCATTGAAAATCGTACAATCAAGGTCTTGAATAAGGAAGGCCTGGCCCAAGTCCACTAGACGGAAATGATATTTATCATTCCATGAAAACGATGGAATGACAAACTTGCACCGTCATTTAGTGGAATATGAAAAACATTTTGATTCCCACAGATTTTTCAGAAAACTCCAAGAAAGCTTTACAATATGCCCAAATGTTGTTTAGTTCCTTGGAGTGCAATTTCTATGTGCTGTATGTTGGGACCCTTTTAGATACAAAAACAGACTCGCGCGGTACATCCAAAAAATCGGATGGACACATGCCCCCCGAAGACACCAAGGAAAAATTGCAGGACTTGGTGGACGAGTGTAAAAAGCACAGCACGGAAGCCAACCATTATTTCTATGCCCTTCACAAGTATGGATTTTTCATCCAAAGCCTAAAAACAAGCTTGGAAGAACACCATATAGATTTAATTGTTATGGGAACAAAAGGAGCTTCTGGGCTTAAAGAAAAAGTCGTGGGAAGCAATGCGGGGGATGTCATTACAAAAGTGCAGTGCAATACGTTGGTAATTCCCGATGAGGTCGTCTTTTCAAAGCCCAGTGAGATAGCTTTCCCCACGGACTTTAATATTTTTTATTCGCATAGTATTTTAAGTTCCATGGCCGAAATGTTACAATTGGGACCGGGCAAGCTACGGATAATGAATGTTATCAAAAACGGCAACGGACTTAATAGGGAACAAAAAAAGAACAAGGAATATCTTTTGGATTATATGGAAGAAACTTTCCCCAACAGGTATAGCTCCCATACCATTACCAATAAAAGTGTAAAATCGGCCATCCAATGTTTTGCCGAGAGTAGGGATGTTGAAATGATCATAATGGTGGCTAAAAACCTGAATTTCATCCAACAGATTTTATTTGATTCCATTGTGGAAAAAATCAGCTTTCATACCAAAATCCCCTTTTACGTAATCCACGAATAGGTTTTGCAGGCTGCTCGCTCCCGATTGACCAAAATCATTTTTTACAATTATGAGCACCGCTATCTTTGGAAAAAGAGGTCACCATGAGAACCATACTCATTCCCACGGATTTTTCAAAGAATGCACAGCATGCCTTAAAGTATGCACAGGAGCTCTACAAATGTGAGCGTACTTGTTTTTTTATACTCCACACGTATTTGGATGAGGTGTATGGAGCCTACAAATCAGCTCCTGCAGAAAATTTGGAAACGCAAAAGGAAGCAAAGAAAAAAGAATCCGAGAAAAAATTGGACTCCTTGATGCAGTCCGTAATTGGAAATCCTCCAAACCCATTGCACAATTTTGAGATGGTCACTTCCTTTGATAGCCTAGTGGATGGAATCAATGATTTTGTCAATGAGATGAACATTGACTTGGTCATCATGGGAACAAAAGGAGAAACCAGTGACCATAAAACCACTTTTGGCAGTTTTACCATAGAGGTTTTTAAGTATGTAAAATGTCCCGTGCTGGCCATCCCGGAGGATTTTGAATATAAACAGCCCAAGGCCATTCTTTTCCCCACAGATTATTTGTTGCCCTACAAACGTAGGGAGTTAAAACTCTTGGGCGATTTGGCAGGCAAGTTCAAATCTGAGGTGCATTGCCTGTATTTTACAGATTTTGAAGAACTAAGTGCCAGGCAAGAGGACAACAAAAAATTCTTGGAAGATACACTTTCAAAAGCGTACCTCTCCTTTGAAACCACATCGGTAAAAAACAAAGCCAATGCCATTTTGGAATACATAGAAAATAAGGAAGTGGGCATGTTGGTCATGGTTAATTCAAGACACTCTTTTTTTGAAGACATGCTCTACCGTTCCACTGTTGATTTGCTTGGACTAAAAGTTAAAATTCCATTTTTGGTTATGCAAAACCTAAATCGATAACCGTAAAAAATACAAAGGTGAAAAATATACTCTTGCCCACTGATTTTTCCAGAGATGCTTGGAATGCCATTTTTATGGCTGTTAAGCTTTATGCCGATTTGGAATGCAAGTTTTATGTATTGCATACCTATGAACCCAAAAAAGAAAACATAGCAGGGTTTAAGAGCAGCACCCGAGCAGGAGTGGTATACCAATCCCTTTCTGGAGCCTCAACAGCGCAACTTGCGGAGATTATGGATTATCTAGCGAAGAACCACAAGAATTCAAAACATAGTTTTGAAAAGCTGTCCGTGGCAGGAGGTTTGGTGGAAACCATCCGGAATCTTATTCCAAAGCACGATATAGATACCATTGTCATGGGAACCAAAGGCTCAACCGGTGCCAAGGAAATTTTTATGGGCAGCAATGCCGTAAAAGTTTTAAAGCGCATTAAAAACTGTGCCATTGTAGTGGTTCCTGAATCGTATGATTTCCAAAAGTTTGAATCGTTGGTGTTCCCAACGGAGTACACCCATTTTTATCCAAAAAATGTACTTCAACCATTATCACAATTAATAGCGCTGTGGAATACCAAAGTCAAAGTGTTCCATGTGGCACAGACCTTTGGCTTGTCGGAGGAGCAGAAATCGAACAAGGAAATCTTGAAAAAACGATTTTTGGATCATGCAACTTCGTTCCATAAAGTGGTCATAAAGACTACTGTGGCAGCAGCCATACGGCAATTTGCGGAAGAGGAAAGGGCAGATATGATCGTACTTACCAACTATTCCCATGACTTTTTTGATAAATTGACACAGGAACCTGTGGTAAAAAATGTAACTTTTAGAACCGAAATCCCGTTGATGGTTCTTCCAGATTTTCAGGGATAACACTGAAACAATAAAGACATGAAACGAATTGTATTGCCCACCGATTTTTCCAAAAATGCATGGAATGCCATTGCCTATGCACTTTCCATTTTTAAAGGTGTGGAGTGCGAGTTTTTCATAGTTAACGCTTACCAAGTGGGTTCCTCTGGACTGGCCACCAAAATGGGAAGGGCCAATGATACCCGTTTGTTCCGATTGATGAAGGAACAATCGGAACGCGAACTCAATAGAATTTTGAAGAAAATCAAAAAGATTGATAACAACCCCAAACACAGTTTTACCACATTGTCCGTTGTGGATAATCTTGTCAACGCTGTTGGAAAAACAGTCTATAATAAGGAAATCGATTATATTATTATGGGAACCAAGGGAGCTTCCGGGCTTAAGGAAGTTTTTATGGGCAGCAATACCTATAAAATCATCAATGAAATAGATTTTTGCCCCATCATTGCCGTGCCCGATGAGTATACCATCAAGGATTCCATTAATACCATTGTGTTGGCAACTGGCTACGAGCATCTTTTTGAAACCTACGAGCTACATCCTCTTTTGAAACTTGCAAAACTTTTTGATTCTGAAATATGGGTCACCTATGCTGGAAATCCAAATGAGCTGACACCTCAACAGCTCGCCTCAAAAAAAGTCATGGAACAGAAGTTGAAAAACACAAAACACAAATTTGTTGAAGTAAAAAAAGAGGATTCCATACACGGTGCTATTCAAAAAACTGTGGAAGGAAACAAAGATGTGGACATGGTGGCGATGATAAACTATGGACATGGTTTTTTTGAAAAGCTGACCCATGAAGCTGTGATCAAAAAAATTTCCTTCAACACGCAAGTGCCATTTCTGGTGATGCACTTGTTTGAGTAAGCGGTATGATAGAATGGATTACATGAAGGATTTTACCACTTGAACAATCTCTGATTTTTGTAGTACCCCCGATTGGCGCCAAAGTTGTTGCCCTTTTTTAAAGAGTAGCATAGTGGGCACACCCCTTACTTGATATTTGTTGGCCAAAGACTGGTTTTTGTCCACATCAATTTTCACAATTTTTACCGAATTGCCCAATTCATCCTTCACCTGTTTAAGGATAGGTGCCAACATTTTGCACGGTCCGCACCATTCTGCAGAAAAATCAATCAGCACCAATTGGTCGGCTTCTATCAAGGCGTTAAAATTTCCTTTCATCAGTACACGAATTAGTGGATGCAATTTATGAAATCCAATTTTTTTGAGAATTGATGGAAATCATGGTCTGGAAGGGTACAGTGCTGTAAATTTGATAAAATTAGCAGATCATGTTACGGATTGTAGTACCCACGGATTTTTCAGAGAATGCATTCAATGCTATTGCATATGCGGCTAGGTTGTTGAAGGACACCACCTGTGTTTTTTATTTGTTACATGCCTATACGCCACCCATTTATCGGGTTGATTATGCATTGGGCAGCCCCGGCCAGCTTGGACTTCCAGACGATCATAGATACAGTGCCGAGGCTGCTTTGGACAAAACCCGAAAGCAAATCAAGGCCAAGTATGACAACCCCAGGCATGAATATGTAACCCACGCGGCCTTTAATACTTTGGAAGATGAGATCAAGACCATGGTGATCAAGGAAAACATAGATTTCATCATTATGGGGACCCAAGGTGCAACTGGGGCCAAAGAGATATTGTTTGGATCCAATACCGTACACATCCTTAAAAAAGCCATAGTACCTGTTTTGGCCGTTCCATCCAATTTTGATTTTACCCCTCCTAAAAGCATCGTGTTCCCTACAGATTATGAAGTGGATTATGCAAAAACCGATTTGGATTTCTTGTTGCACTTGTTAAAATTGTGGGACTCCAAGTTGCATATAGTACACGTCTCCACCCCAGATGGACTCACTTCACTTCAAAAGACCAACAAGGCAAATCTTCAGAAATTGATTCAAGAGTATGCCTATGAGACCCATGACCTTCCCGATCAAGAACTTGTAGAGGCCATAAATGCCTTCCAGGAAGAAGTCCCAGTTGATGTGCTGGCCATGGTACAGAACAAACATTCGTTTTTGGAACGACTTTTTGTGGAACCCATAATCAAAAATATTGGGTTGCACAGCAAAGTTCCTTTTTTGGTGCTATCGTATAATCCTTAAAACCTTGCGTCATGTTACAGATCGTGGTGCCCACCGATTTTTCCAATAATTCGTACAACGCGTTGTTTTATGCGGCCAAATTGTTACAAAATGAGAAATGTACTTTTCATATTGTAAATGTTTGCCCCACTGCAGGGGATGCTAAACATAAAGAAGACCAAAAAGAATCTGAGTTGGGACTTGATGCCATTTGCCACAGATTAATAAGGGATGTCGGGAAAAACAAAAATCATCATCTGAAAAAAGTCTCCTTATGTTCAAATGTTACCAAAGGTGTTTCTGATTATGCAGAAAAACAGAAGGTAGATCTCATGGTAATCGGAAACAAGGCAAAAGAGGAAGTAAAACACATTTTGTTCGGCACAAATGCCATGCAATTGGTACGTGAGGTCACCACGTGTCCCATTCTCATTGTTCCCTTGGAAATAGATTTCAAGAGCGTGAAAAAGATGGGATTTATCTCCAATTACGCCCAACCTATTTTAGAAGAGAACATCCGCATTTTGAATTTTTTTAAAGCAATAACAGATAGTGCGCTGGTACCCATGAGCATTGATGATGGAAAAGTAGACAAGATTGTTTTGGAACATAAGGGCCGTTTTATGAAAGCCTTCCCTAATATATCCAAAGAGGTGGTATTGCCCATTTTTGAGGACAAGACCAAGACCATTTTGGAGTTTGTGGACCTTTGGAGCATAGACATGCTTTGTATGGTATATTACCCGCATCATTTTTTCTTGGAGTTCATTGGGAATGGAATCATTAAGGAATTGAACACAAAACTGTCCGTCCCGTTTTTGATTTTGTCCCACCCGGAAAATTGACCAAAATCATAGCATGGAACAACAACTTGATGTAGCTTTAAGGAAATTGGGTAGGATTCCAAAATACCCACCCATCTTAGAACTGAATGATAATTGAAAAAGAGAAGCATGAAACAGATCGGAATTTGGATGGACAAACAAGAGGCCCTGGGAGTGGTCTTCGAAAATGGAAGAGAAAGAGATTTTCGTATTCCTTCGGAAGTGGATTTTTTTAACCCAAGGGGTGGGGCACGCTCTAAAACCAAGTGGGGTCCCCAAGATGTGGTCCAGGACAGTAAATATCTGGAAACGGAAAAGCACCAGATGAAACGCTACTTTCAAAAAATTGCGGATGCTATACAGGGTGTGGACCAATTGGCGCTTTATGGCCCAGCCGAGGCTTCAGAAAAATTTTTAAAGGAATTGGAAGAAAACCACCATCGCTTGGCCAAAAAGGTGAAGACCAGGGAGACGGTGGACAGCATGACCGATAACCAATTCAAGGCAATGGTAAAACGCTTTTTTAAAATAGATGAGCTGTTGTAATTCATCCAGAATTAATTTTACAAATTGATTTAAATCATTTCACAGGAACCAACCAAACTTTACTTTCACAGGTAACTTTAAAATGAATGAAAGGATACGCCAATGGTTGTAGAAAATAAAATAGAAGTCCTTCATGTTGAACTGCAAAAATGGAAATCCCACCTGCAGTTCATCGAAGATGAAATGTCCTTCATTCAAAAGTTGTTGAACTCGT
This sequence comes from Bacteroidia bacterium, assembly GCA_030427985.1. Taxonomy (GTDB): domain Bacteria; phylum Bacteroidota; class Bacteroidia; order Flavobacteriales; family Flavobacteriaceae; genus Flagellimonas. Next base: position 48,537 of record JAUIBH010000015.1, read on the forward strand.
ATGTCTTTGAACCCAGAACCCCCAATTTGTTTGAGCGTTTGGAGCAGTTTAAACAGGAGTTCACGGAATCAAAAAAAGAAAAAGAACGACTTAAAAAATTGATTTGCGGCCATGAAAGCCATTTAGGGGGCATCTTTGAATGTACCTCGAATGTGTGTGACATCAGCTACTACGAAAAGCACAATAAACTAGAAAATAGGATCTCGCAATTTTTAGAAAATTACCTAAAACTAAAAACCAAGGTCTACGATTATGCGGGGTCTGTATTAAAAAGAAGGAAGCCTGTGGATTGATGACAACTATTCCGCGGGGAATGTTTTAAACTAAAGTTCATTAATCTAAAACTTAGAATTATGTCACTTGTTAAATTTAATGGAAAACGATTTCCATGGAATGAGAGCTTGGTCGATTTCTTTAATCGCGATGCATTTATTGACGATGATTTTTTCAACTTGGAAAAATCACATCCCTCAATGAATGTAAAGGAGCATGATAATGATTTTGAAATTGAAATTGCCGCCCCCGGTTTCGACAAAAAGGATTTTGAAATCACAATGAAGGATGACATCTTGGAAGTTTCCGCCAAAAAAAGCAAAGACGAAACTGAAAAAGATGAGGAGTACACCCGAAGGGAGTTCAACTACAGCGCGTTCACCAGAACCATGCAGCTGCCCAATTCGGTTGATCGCACAAAAGATGTAAAGGCAACCTATAAAGATGGTATTCTAAAGCTTAATCTTCTTAAAATGGAAGAAGCCAAGAAAAATCAAAAAAAGGTCATAGAGGTTGCTTAAGTAAGAACATGCGGCAAATGGCCATCCATTTGCCGCAACAATACCAAAAGCTATGAAATCTAAAACCCAAAAAGGAACGTTTAGAGAGTGGTTCAGCGCAGAGGAACTGCACGAAGAATCCAAAAAATGGTGCTCCGAACTCAAATTTGCCATGGACGAGCAAAAATTTTTGAACCAGATGATTAAGGACTATACGTTAGACATTTTAGATTCTGATATGTTCAACACCGCACAACCTTTGGTTGAATCCTTGAAAAAGTCTGAGTCCGAATTGATCAAAATTTTTAAAAGGGTCCAACTGCATGAAAATCAACTGGAGATCATGGTTGATGATGTAGACCAAAACAAGATGGAGAATGCCTATTTAGACACCCATTCAGAATTGGCCAAGGAAGTAGCGGGATATTTTTCACAATACCGTGAAGCCAAAACCAAGATTTTTGATGTTGTGTCCAAGGTCATCAAGAGAAAAAAACAGAAAAGGCTCCTCAATTAAATAGAGATTCCCATTTATTACACTAATTCACTACGATGAAAGTACTAGTTTACAGTGCCAAAGATTTTGAGATTGATAATATTAAAAAAGCCAATGATGGAAAGCACAAGATTACTTTTGTGCCCGATGCCTTAAATTCCACAACAGCGGTAATGGCGGCGGGTTATGAGTGTATTTCCATTTTTTCCAATGATGATGCCTCTTTGGTAGTACTTGAAATTTTAAAAGATCTTGGTGTAAAATATATAACATTGCGGGCCACTGGTTACAACAATGTCAGTATTAAATCCGCTAAACGGATAGGTCTTAGAGTGGCCTATGCACCGGAATATTCACCACATGCCATTGCAGAACATACCATAGCTTTACTTTTGGCATTGAACCGAAAACTGATTCAGGCCAACACCCATGTTCACCAACACAACTTTTTATTGGATGATTTGGTAGGATTTGATTTGAACGGAAAAACGGTGGGTGTGTTTGGTACTGGGCGGATTGGTTCCATTGTAGTGAAAATTCTCCATGCGTTTGGTTGCAAGCTGTTGGCGCATGATATTCAGAAGAACCAATATTTAGAGAATCACTATGATTTGGAATACGTTACACTGGAGGAGTTGTGCAAAAGGTCTGATATTGTTAGCATCAATGCACCACTTACCTACGATACCCACCATGTTTTCAGAAACTCGTTGCTTAAAAAAATGAAGAAAGATGCGATTCTTGTCAATACGGCAAGAGGTGCCATTGTAAAGACCAAGGATGTCATCAGCGCGCTCAAAAAAGGAAATTTGGCAGGTTATGCCGCAGATGTGTATGAGGCCGAAGAAGGTATTTTCTTCAAGGACAACAGTTCAACCGGGATAAAGGATGAGCAGCTATTGGAGCTCCTTTCTTTGCCTAATGTGTTGCTCACTCCACACCAAGCCTTTGCCACTCATGAAGCCTTGACTCGAATTGCAGAGACCACCATATACAATATTGATTGCTGGGAAGAGGGGAGAAGCTGTAAAAACGAGTTGGGTTATGAAACTATGGTCTCATAAAAGAGGACTCAGCAACTTGGCAAAGCCTTCAGCCAATTTTTTTAACCAATGCCTTTGTTTGTATTTTTCATAATCTGATAGGATGATGGATTTTTCGCAATCTTTCAAAAAATCAGATTTCATTTGTTGGCAAAGGGATTCATTATACACAAAAACTTGTGCCTCATAATTTTGCTGTAGGCTTCTATTGTCAAGGTTGGCGGTTCCAATACTGGCTATTTCATCGTCGCAGAGCATAACCTTGCTGTGTAAAAAACCATCAGCGTATAAATGAATTTTGATGCCAGCCTTTAAGTAAGATTCAAAATAGGCCCTAACACACCAATCCACCATTTTAATATCTGATGTAGAGGACATGAGAATCCTAACATCCACGCCACTCAATGCCGCGGTCATAAGGGCCTGTAAAATGGCATGGTTGGGTATAATGTATGGGTTTACAATGTAGAGATACCTTTCAGCACTATTAATGATGGAAAAATAGGCCTGTTCCATTACATCAAAATCGTCATCAGGACCACTTGGGACTATTTGTAACGAATACCCTTTTTCAGGTGTGGCAAATGTTTTAAATGTTGAAGTATCAATACTGTTCCCACTAACAAGAAACCAATCTTTTATAAAGGTTTTATTCAAAAAATCAACCGCTTCACCTTCAATTTTTAGATGGGTGTCGTGCCATTTCCCAAGAGCGGGGTCACCCTTTAAATATTTGTCGGATATGTTGATTCCCCCAGTGAACCCTATTTTGTTGTCGATAACAATGATTTTTCTATGATTCCTGTAATTAAGGGAACTCAGAAACCTACCAAATTTGAAGGGAAGGAACTGTGCGGTTTCCACACCTATTTCCTTGAGTTTTTTCAAATATTTTTTGCTTAAGGAATAGCTGCCAATACCATCGTACAAAAGTCGGATGGTAACATTTTCCGCTATCTTTTTTTCAAATACTTGGAGCAGCTTATCGGCCAATTCCCCGTCCTCAAAGATGTAGTATTGAAGGTGAATGTGTTCCTTGGCTTCTTCCAGGGCTTCAAAAATGCTCTCAAAGGTATTTTTTCCATCTTTGAGCAGTTCCAAATCATTATGGCAGGTAACCGGACACCAAGAGGTGTTATTGATGAGTTGGGTAATTTTAAGTTTGTTTGCTGAAACCTCGGGAGCGCAATGGATGGTATCGTTTGTTTTTTTGGAATCAAATCGATTTTTTAAAGAGAACATCTTGTTCTTTCTCCTATTTCGTCCAAATAAGATGTAAAGAAGAACACCTCCAACCGGAATTGTAAAAATGGCCAACAGCCATGCCAAGGTTTTACTTGGCCTTACCCCATTGAATAATAAGCTTACCACCATGGTTAAGGCCACAAGGACATAAAGAGCAATAAGAATAGGGATTAGCATTTGATCCATAAAACAAATATAAATCACTTATGACTGGCTTACATTGAGATGCATCAGTAGGGAACAGATTACCTTATTTCTAAAGCATTGAGGCATTCTATTGGTATCTCCAACTCGTTAAATCGGCTCCTTTCGGTGCACTTTCGGCAATACGTTTCATGATTTTTGGCACGTACATGGAGTTATAACGCAAACGACTGATGGCGTTGGGCAGTTCCGGGTCTCCGTTCCAGCAATGCTCTGCTCGGTCGCCATACAACACTTCACCCTCATAATACGGTTCGGTGGTGCTCTCCAGAAAATCTTCCATTAGATAGACGGCGTTATTGAGGTAGTAGTTGTCCATATCACCACAGTAAATATGGATTTTTCCTTTTAACTGTGGACCCAATTTGTTCCAATCCCGTTCCAAAATGTGTCTTAAATCGTAGTTTTCTTTCCAGTACTCTGCTACTTCATGATCAATGTCACCCGTCATTTTATCCCATATTCTTACAGGGTAGCCATCTTCACCCTGGGGCGAATAGGTGGCTTCCCAAATATCCCATTGCTGCCCTGATCTGGATTTATCGCCCAAAACCAACTCCAAATGGTTTCCTTGTCGTAAGGTGGATTGAATGTCCCCTAAATAATCTCGGTGGGAGGGCACCTCTAATTGTTTATGGGCAGCATCGTAATAATACGCATTGTCATCTTCATAAATATTTGTGAGGCAATAAGCCCTAAAGTCGATAGGGTCTGGGCAAGCAGCAAAGCAACCGTTGTATTCTTCCGGATATTTAACCTGTACGGCCAAAGCTTCCCACCCTCCAGTGGAGCCACCATATAGAAAACGGGACCAACCTTCGCCCATGCCTCGGAATTGCTTTTCTATTTCAGGTATCAATTCGTAGGTGATGGCATCCCCATAAGGGCCTTGACTTGCTGAATTTACAGCGTAAGAATCATCGTAGTAGGGGGTAGGGTGTTGAATTTCAATAATCAGAAAGCGTGGGAAATCCGGTTCGTTCCAGCGTTTGTAAAAATCATAGGCTTCTTGTTGTTGAATAATATTGTAGCCATCCAAATCGAAACGAGCCGAATATTCTGGTTCCAAATGGGGGTCTGGTGGTGTGGTTCGGAAACCACCAAAATCACTTGGGAAATGCCCATGGAAGACCATCAATGGATATTTTGCTTCAGGGTGTTCTTCAAAACCTTTGGGCAACAACACATGGGCTCCTAAATACATGTCCCTTCCGTAGAATTCCGATAATTTTTCCGATTTTATTTTGATGTGCTTTATCCACTCTGTATCCTCTGGTTCTGGAATAGGTGGAATTTCTTGATCCATGACCACTGAAACATTTTCTATTCCATTTTCACCAACCGTAATCTTGAAAGGTTTGCTGTACAAATTACCGGGTGAAGTATTCCATTGTTGCCCCTCACCATTGTCCAAGGGCAGCTTAACCGTTTGGCCCGTAGATAAATTAAAGGTTTCGTATACATGTAAAAGGGCCTGCACATTGTATTCCCCAGGGGGAACATCACTTAAACTAGGGTAGGGGTACCCAAAAATGGATTCATCAAATATAATTGACTTCCCGGGAGCCATACCATCTACATTCATCCCAAAAATGAGTTGGGTATTTAAACCGTCATTAATCTGGAAACGTGGTTCCTTGCTATCGTCCGAAGAAAGCATCAGCAACAAACGCCCATCTTTGTTTTCGGCACTTGCAGCTTCTGTAAAGCTTACATCGATGTTAAATTTTGATTTCTTGGTTTGATTGCAGGATAAAAGCAATAGAGAGCAGCAAAAAAATAAGAAGTGTTTGGTCATAGTGGTTGGTTTATAAAGGTTTAAGATACTCCATTCCCACCATAAACAAAAGAATCCCCGGCTTTTTAATTACTTCAAAACCGGGGATTCAACCAAGTAAAAGTCGATTGGTCAATTATTGTTCAAGGCTGCTTGTGCTGCAGCTACACGTGCAATGGGTACCCTAAAAGGGGAGCAGCTTACGTAGTTCATTCCTACTTTTTGGCAGAAACCAACTGAACTAGGTTCGCCACCATGTTCGCCACAAATACCTACTTTAAGGTTGGGATGGGTTTCACGACCCCGTTGGGTTCCCAATTTTACTAATTGGCCAACACCTTCTTGATCTAATATTTCAAACGGGTCGGCTTTTAGGATGCCTTTTTCCAAATAGGTAGGCAAGAATTTACCAGAGTCGTCCCTGGAATAGCCAAAGGTCATTTGGGTAAGGTCATTTGTTCCGAAAGAGAAGAAATCTGCTTTTTCAGCAATTTTATCGGCAATCAATGCGGCCCTTGGGGTTTCTATCATGGTACCTACGGAATATTCAACCGAGTCCTTACGTTTTTTGAAAACCTCTTCTGCTGTTGCATCAATAATTGCTTTTTGTTGCTCAAATTCCGCTACGGTGCCCACCAAGGGAACCATGATTTCGGGTTTTATGGTAATGCCATCCTTTTTCACTTTTAGTGCAGCTTCCAATATGGCTTGGGTCTGCATCTCTGTGATTTCTGGATAGGAATTGCCCAATCTACACCCTCTATGTCCCATCATGGGGTTGAATTCTTCCAATTCGGCCACTTTACTTTTTACCGCAGCCAAGGAAATATGTAACTCTTCGGCCAGTTCTTTTTGGGTGGCCAATTGATGGGGTACAAATTCATGCAATGGTGGATCTAACAATCGTATGGTCACGGGATAGCCTTCCATAGCTCTAAAAATCCCTTCGAAATCGTCACGTTGCATGGGAAGCAGTTCTTTTAGTGCTTGTTTGCGTCCTTTTACGGTATCGGCCAAAATCATTTCACGCATGGCCTTGATTCGATCCACCTCAAAGAACATGTGCTCGGTACGGGTCAACCCAATACCTTTTGCCCCAAAATTTCGAGCGATCAAAGCATCTTTTGGCGTATCGGCATTTGTTCTTACTTCCATGGTGGCGTAATTGTTGGACAGATCCATCAACTCGGCAAATTCCCCGCTTAATTCGGGTTCTTTGGTGGCCACTTTCCCTTCAATGATATTACCTGTGGACCCGTTTATGGAAATCCAATCTCCTTCATGGTACTCATGGTCACTTACTTTAAGGGTTCTGGTCTTATAGTTGATTTTTAAAGCACCTGCTCCGGAAACGCAGCACTTACCAATTCCGCGTGCCACAACGGCAGCGTGGGAAGTCATTCCTCCACGGGCGGTAACAATACCTTTGGCCACGTTCATGCCTTCCACGTCTTCGGGGGAGGTCTCTACCCGAACCAAAATGCTGTTTTTGAACTTATCGGCTTCATCGGCAAAGAAAACAATCTGGCCGGTGGCCGCTCCGGGCGAAGCGGGTAATCCCTGTGCGATCACATCTGCTTCTTGCAAAGCTTTGGGGTCAAAGATAGGATGCAAGAGTTCGTTTAGTTTGTTGGGCTCTATGCGCATCAGGGCCTTTTTTTCATCAATCAATCCTTCTTTGAGTAAATCCATGGCAATTTTCACCATTGCTGCACCGGTACGTTTACCATTCCGGGTTTGTAAGATCCAGAGTTTACCTTGCTGAATGGTAAATTCCATATCCTGCATGTCTTGGTAATGTGTTTCCAGTTTGTTTTGATATTCGAACAATTCCTTATAAATATTGGGCATTAACTCTTCCAAGGAAGGATATTTTTCCTTTCGTTCTTCTTCATCTACTTGGGCGAGTTTGGCCCAGCGTTGTGAACCTAATAAGGTAATCTGTTGTGGTGTTCTTACCCCTGCAACCACATCTTCGCCTTGTGCATTGATGAGGTATTCGCCATTGAACTTGTTTTCTCCGGTACCTGCATCCCTAGTGAAACAAACTCCTGTTCCAGAATCTTCTCCCATATTGCCAAATACCATAGCCTGAACGTTCACTGCGGTACCCCAATCTTCAGGATATCCGTGCATTTTTCGGTAATAAATGGCGCGGTCGCCGTTCCAGCTGTCGAATACGGCAGCAATGGCTCCCCAAAGTTGGTCCCATGGATTGTTGGGAAAGGGTTTTCCAGTTCTTTTTTTGACGATGTCCTTAAAATCGTAGACCAAATCCTGAAGGTCTTGAACGGTAAATTGGGTATCGTGCTCAATCCTTCTTTTATCTTTTAAATGATCAATGATCTCTTCAAAAGGATCTAAATCGTCTTTGGACTCGGGTTTGAGTCCCATGACAACGCTACTGTACATTTGAATGAAACGGCGATAGGAATCCCAAGCGAAGCGTTCGTTGTCTGTCATTTTAATGACACCTTTGATGGATTCATCGTTCAATCCAAGGTTGAGAACAGTATCCATCATCCCGGGCATAGAAACTCTTGCCCCAGAACGGACGGAAATCAACAATGGGTTTTCGTCATCACCAAAAATGGCCCCCATGGTTTCCTCGATACGGGTTATGGCAGCTCGTACTTCCGGCTCAATTCGATTTATTACGGATTCTCTACCTTCTTCGTTGTATTGGGTACAAACTTCAGTGGTTATTGTAAAGCCCGGGGGCACAGGAATTCCAATTCGACTCATTTCGGCCAAGTTGGCTCCTTTTCCACCTAGCAAGTTCTTCATATCACGTCCACCATCGGCTTTTTTGTCACCGAAGGAATACACGCTCAGTTGGTTTTCTGTAAGTGTTTCCATCTTTTTATCTGTTAGGGGTTGATAAATGCTACAATGTTTATGTAAAAGTACCTGCTATTGAACCCTCAGAACATGATAAAAATCAGGGTTTTAGAAGTTTGTCATTAGATGGGCCTGTTCATGGGGTTGTTGAACGCCTAAACCTTGTATTTGTGGTGTTGGATTGATTTTTTACTGGCATACTAAAAAATAAAATTTTTTAACTTACTGTGAATCAATATAATATAAAATTTATATGACATGGATCAGTAAGAATCAGTGATTTAAGAAAACACTGACATTTATCATCTTTTAGATTAATTCGGTGTCTGAACTTTGTCCCGACAAAACCAAAATACTATGCAATCACAATTCAATAGAAAATCGTTCTCGATCAAATCAATCATATTGTTACTGACATTTGGATTGGTTCCGATCGTACTTGTCGCCCAAAGCTATCAAATCAGCAAAGGAGAGGGAGAAGTTATGGTAACCGGTACATCTACCTTGCACGACTGGGAAGAAGTGGCCGAACAGAAATCGGGTTCCATCAGCTTGGACAATACCGGTGAGCTACCAAAAATAAACGCTTTGCGGTTTGTTGTAGAAGCCGAGAGCTTAAAAAGTGGTAAAGGGGCCATGGACAAGAATACGTATAAAGCACTCAACACCAAAGATTACAAGCAAATTGTATTTGTGCTAACTAGTGTAAAAAGCATTTCGCCCGTAACTTCTACAGCCAACAAATATAAGATTGTGGCCACAGGAAATCTTACCATTTCGGGCACCACCAATACCATAGACGTACCTTTTAGTTTAACCATGAATGGAGGAAAGGTATTGTTGGAAGGGAAAAAACCTTTAAAAATGACCGATTACAATATTGAACCTCCCAAGGCATTATTGGGAACCATCACCACTGGTAATGAGATAGAGGTTCATTTTAACACCGTTTGGAAATAATTTAATCTTAATACTCAACTAAATACATCTACCGCAATGAAAAATTTCGCAAAATATGGATTATTGGCTGCTACTTTTTTAGTAGGCCTATCGGGATATTCCCAAAACCGTCAGCTTGACAATTTCCGGTCGCCGGACAAAAATGGAATCAATGTTTTTGAAGCCCCAAAAGATACCGTCTCTACGTTTGACGGGGTAAAAGTAAGAGTAGGTGGATCCTCCACCCTACAATTCCAAGCATTGGATCATGAGAACTCGGGAGCCGTAGAACTTATCCCAATTGGAGATAACTTTAACTTGGCAACTGCAAACTTAGACTTGGATGTGGCCTTGGCCAAAGGTGTTAGAATGCACTTGAGAACTTATTTATCTTCTCGTCACCACCCAGAACCATACGTTAAAGGGGGGTATTTTCAAGTGGACAACTTGGATTTCATCAGCCCAGGGTTCTTGGAAGAAGCCATGAAGTATTTGACCATTAAAGTTGGGCATATGGAAAATAACTACGGTGATGCCCACTTCAGGAGAAGTGATAACTCACAAGCCATGTACAACCCCTTTGTGGGCAACTTGATCATGGATGCGTTTACCACAGAGGTTGGTGGTGAGGTATATTTCAGAAAAAATGGATTCATTGGTATGTTTGGGCTTTCCAACGGTAAGTTGAACCAAGCAGTGAGCAACCCAGATGCTACGGGAGTTTCCATATTGGCCAAACTAGGTTATGATGGACAAGTGAGCGAAGATATGAGATTACGTCTCACAGGTTCCGTGTATAGTACCAATAAATCAGGCAGGGTGTATTTGTACAGTGCCGACCGAGCAGGATCTAGGTACTATTTGGTCATGGAAGATGTGGATGCTTCCGCATCAGGTAATTTTAGATCAGGTAGATACAATCCTGGTTTCAACAATGAGATTACTGCCTTTATGATCAATCCATTTGTAAAATGGAAAGGATTGGAGTTCTTTGGAACCATTGAGACTGCTTCGGGAAAAACCGATGCTGAAACAGACGACAGAAAAGCCACTCAATTGGCAGGCGAGTTGATCTACAGATTTGGGAATAACGAAAACTTCTACTTGGGAACTCGGTACAATACGGTAAATTCAGATGACCCATCCGGTTCCGAAATAACAATTGATAGGTTTCAACTTGGAGGTGGTGTATTCTTGACCAAAAACATTTTGGCAAAAATAGAATACGTAAACCAGCAATACGATGGATACGATACCACAAGTATCTTCCATGACGGTGAGTTTAAAGGAGTTTTATT
>JAUIBH010000104.1 GCA_030427985.1 Bacteroidia bacterium
CTGTCATTTAATTGTGGATGAGGCCCATGCTACCGGTATTTTTGGTGACGGAAGGGATTTAGTATGCCAATTGGGGCTGGAAGAACAGGTTTTTGCCCGAATCATTACGTTTGGAAAAGCGTTGGGCTGTCATGGGGCTGCTATTTTAGGGAGCGATGCCCTAAAAAACTATTTGGTCAATTTTGCCCGAAGCTTAATTTACACAACGGCACTGCCTCCGCATACCATTGGAACGCTTCTGGTATCATATCATTATCTAAGGGATTTTGGCGGAGAAAAATGTAAGCAACTTCAAGAAAATATCGACTATTTTAAGCTGCAGCTTCAGCAGTTAAAAATCTCCAATGTGTTCAAGGAAAGCAATTCGGCCATTCAATGTGCCATTGTTCCGGGAAATGAAAAGGTGAAATCAATAGCGACCCAATTGAAGCAAAAAGGTTTTGATGTTAGACCCATTCTTTCACCAACCGTAAAGGAAGGAGAAGAACGTTTACGATTTTGTTTGCATACCTATAACACAAAAGAGGATATTTCACGAGTTTTGTTGTCTTTAAAAAATTTAATGGAATGAACGAGCCTACATTTTACACTTTGGCCACTTTTGAGTTCCCTGCCGATGTACAGATTATCAAGGGAGTATTGGAATCAGAAGGAATTAGCGTCTTTTTACGGGATGAAACTACCATTAATACAGATCCATTGATTAGTTCTGCGATTGGTGGGGTAAAACTTCAAGTGTATTCAACCGATAAGGAAAGAGCCAAAGAGATTTATGACGAGGTTAGAAATTATGCCACCGATGCCGAAGGTAAGCTAATAGTTTGTCCAAATTGCAAGGCTACCAAATCAGAAATCTATTATTCTAGGAATAGTGTTTTTCACAAGCTATTTCCGTTTTTTGAACCAACCAAATATAAATGTGCACAGTGCAATTTTATATCAAGACCTACTAGATGATGAAACTATTTATAACAGGAATTTCTACGGAAGTAGGTAAAACGGTGGCGTCTGCCATTGTGGTGGAAGCCCTTAAAGCAGATTATTGGAAGCCCATTCAGGCTGGAGATTTGGATAATTCGGACAGCCATAAAGTGAAATCTCTTATTTCCAACGATAAAACCACTATTCATCCTAACAGCTACGCGTTGAAAACCCCAATGAGCCCACATGCAGCCGCTGATATTGATGGGATTTTCATTGATTTAAAGAAAATCACTCCACCTGAAACTAAAAATCATTTGGTGATTGAAGGTGCCGGCGGATTGTTGGTTCCCTTGAACGATATGGATACCATTTTCGACCTTATTCAACCCAATTACAAAGTAATTGTGGTGTCCAGACATTATCTGGGAAGCATTAACCATACGCTGTTGACCTTGGAAAAGCTTCAAGAAAAAGAAGTGAAAGTGGGTATAATTTTTAGCGGTAATGAGCACCCTACCACAGAAGAAATTATTTTAAAGAAATCCAAAGTGACTTTTTTGGGACGAATCAATGAGGAACCAAAATTCAGCAAGGAAGTTATTAGAAAATATGCCAAGCAATTAAAACCTGCTTTGGAATCATTCTAACCGTTGATAGATAAGACCACGACCAACTTTTTCAACCAATGTATAATGTTCTGCTAAATAGGAATCGATATATGCATTGTATTCGATTAGTTTTTTGTCAAAGATTTTTTTTCCATCCCGGGCCACTAAAGTTTTGGGCTGTAGAACTTCCATGATATACCGCAACTCTTCCATCCCGGTCTTTCTTGAGTTTTCCAGATAGGGAAAAATCTCTTCTCGTATTACATTGCTGGGGTGCGTAGCTGCTTTGGTGGGTGGATTCTCATTCAACACCCAGTAGCCAATATGGTATTCCGTAAAAAAGATGTTTTTGGTCTCTAAGTTATGGGCAGCAATATATTTGGGAACATCAATTCCCTCCCCGTTATAAAATGAACCTTTTTCTATTTTATTAGAAACAATATTGGCGAATTCCAGATAAGATTCCATTGGAATGAGCACCAAAAGAAGAACCAGTAGCGGATTATACCGTTTTTTAGGTCGGGGAAGTTTCCCGAGAATCATGCTAAACGGAATTAAAATAAGGGGGTAAAGTTGAATCAGATAATGACCATTGACCTTGCCGGCCTGCATGAAAGACAATAAGATTCCCACCACAACAGCGGTTAAAATTTGAAGCTCCCTCGTATTCCAGTCAATTAGTTTTTTTGAAAATCCAACGGTAAGAATACCCAAAATCACAATTAAAAAAGGCAATGTTTTTAAGGGGGAATGGAATTTCCCTTCGGAATAAGCCAGCGGAGCCTCAAAAATGGACTGCCACCAAACATGTATATTTCCTTCAAGGTAGTAAGGAAGAGCGGTCAGTAACACCATTAGGATGGTACCGCATCCCATTGCAAACAACTTTTGGATGGTGGGCCATAATTGTTGATCTCTATACCCGGTCCACAAAAGATATAACCCCAAAATTAAAACAGGGTAGGCCATATTTAATTTGGACATGACCGAGAGTCCTAAAAGAAGCCCTGAAATAAAATACCAGATTTTATGCTCTTTATGGAAAACCACATATAAACCAGCCATAAAAAAGAAGGTGCAGATATGTTCGGACATTACGCCCTGTAAACTTCCAAAAAGACTTAAAAAGAAAACACAGAAAATAGCACACCAAAAGGCTATTTTTTTTGAAGTGATTTTTGTGGCCATCCCATAGGTGAACAAGGCGGTCAATGCTACCAAAGCAGTTCCACACAACCGAATGGCAATGAAGCTTTTCCCAAATAGTTTTATAACGATGGCAAAGAACAAAAAAGTAATCGGTGGTTTTAAGTCCCAAAGCTCGGTGTACGGCAAATGTCCATTTACCCATGATTGCCCCATAATAATGAACGTGCTTTCATCACGATCTATGTAATCCCTGAAAAAAAATGGAAACCGAATAAACAGGGCCACCAAAAACAAAATCAACAAAACCGTCTTCCAGTCAAAGTCTTCATATCGAGGTGAAGTAAAGGAGCTGATTTTAGTAAACACGGTCAGGATTAAGATTTTTGGCTATTAATTGTCATCTTTGCAAGATAGATAAATTAAGGGGTTTGCGTAAGACAGAAGCATTGGAAAAATTAGCAGATAGGGATAAAAAACACCTGTGGCACCCATTGACCCAGCATAAGGTGAGCCCAGACATGTTGGGCATAGCTAAAGCTGAAGGAGCTTTACTCTTTGATGAGGATGGAACGGACTATGTGGATGGCATTTCGTCTTGGTACACTTGCGTGTACGGACATTGCAATCCTTATATTTTAAAAAAAGTTTCTGATCAAATGCAGCGTTTGGACCAGGTTGTGTTCAGCGGATTCACGCATGAACCTGCAGTGAAACTTTCCGAAGAACTTATCAAGATTCTGCCCAATAATCAGGAAAAACTTTTCTTTTCAGACAATGGTTCCACCGCCACGGAAGTAGGCATAAAAATGGCCTTGCAGTACCATCACAATAAAGGTGAAAAACGTAAGGTGTTATTGGCTTTTGAAGAGGGTTTTCATGGCGATACCTTTGGGGCGATGTCCGTTTCAGGACTTTCGGTTTATAATGGACCGTTTGCCGATTTCTTTATTGAAGTGGAGCGTATTCCGGTGCCTACGGAAACGAACATCCACCAGATTCTGACTTTTCTCGAAAGACGATTGGAACAGAATAATATCGCTGGGTTCATTTATGAACCTTTGGTGCAAGGAGCTGCGGCCATGAAAATGCACAATGCGGATGGGTTGGATAAAATTCTTGCATTATTGAAGCAACACGGCGTACTCTTGATTGCCGATGAGGTGATGACAGGATTTGGCAAGACCGGTAAAAACTTTGCGTCGGAGTATGTACAGACCAAACCCGATATCATGTGCCTTTCCAAAGCTTTAACGGCGGGGTTGGTGCCCATGGGGCTTACCACTTGTACCGAAGAGGTCTTTATGGCTTTTTACAGCGATGAGGTGGCCAAAGGGTTGTTCCACGGACACACCTATACGGCCAATCCACTGGCCTGTGCGGCTGCTTTGGCGGCATTGGAGTTGCTTCAAACTGAAGAAATTCAGAAAGGGATTCAAAATAGCATTCAATGGCACCAAGAGTTTAATGATGAGATAAAAAATCATCCCAAAGTGAACAATACTAGGCAGTTAGGGGTTATTTATGCCTTGGATTTAAAGGTGCAAATGGAACGTTATGGCAATTTGAGAAACAAACTCTTTAAACATTTTATGGATCAAGGAGTGTTTCTGAGACCATTAGGGCATACCATCTATATTTTGGCCCCTTTTGTCACAACCAAAGAGCAGATGCAAAAAATTTATGAGGCGATCAAATCGGCCTTGGATTTAGTATAAGTTGAAGAAAGTATGTTGAAAGAACCTATTTCCATAACCGCATTATCATCTATTTCATCCTTGGGGGATGGTGCAGAAGAAGTTTGGAACTCCTATTTGAATACAAACCATTGTTTTTCTAAAGTTGGAATTGGAAAACAGCATGTTTGGGTTTCTACCCTAGCGGAAGGGGTCAAGAATTCAATAGAAACTCTACGGTATTCCGACCATAAATACAAAGATTTGGACGATTCCGTTTTGTTTGCCATTTACACCGCTCGAAAAGCCATTGAAAAGGCAAGATGGGAAGCAGAATCCAATTTTGGGGTGAACATTGGGTCGTCAAGAGGGGCCACTTCCCTTTTTGAAAAATACCATCAAGAATTTCTGGAAGCTGGAAAATCATCCACCCTAACCTCGCCCACTACCACTTTGGGCAACATTTCGTCTTGGGTAGCGCACGATGTAAAATCAAAAGGACCAGAAATATCGCACTCCATTACGTGCTCCACCGCATTAAACGGATTGTTGAACGCCGTAGCGTGGATTCAAAGTGGGCTGACTAATAAATTTTTGGTAGGCGGGAGCGAAGCGCCGTTGACCCCGTTTACCATTGCGCAAATGCAAGCTTTGAAAATTTATTCTAGGGAGGAAGACGCCCATCCTTGCAAAGCCATGGACTTGGAAAAGAATCAAAACACCATGGTTTTGGGTGAAGCGGCTGCACTGGCTTGTTTGGAAAAAGGGAAAAAACCCGATGCCTTGGCTTTGGTTGCTGGTATCGGTTATGCCACCGAACCCTTGCAGCACAGTGTTTCCATTTCCACAGATGCCCAATGCTTTCAAGATTCTATGAAAATGGCATTGAAAAGTGCTGGGATGAGTCAGGTGGATGCCATCGTTATGCATGCTCCAGGAACCATTAAAGGGGATTTAACGGAGTACAACGCTATAAAAAAAGTATTTGGTGAAAACCTGCCTTTTTTGACCACCAACAAATGGAAAGTGGGGCATACGTTTGGTGCTTCGGGATTGTTGAGTTTGGAATTGGGGGTTTTAATGTTGCAGCATCAGCAGTATGTACCAACACCCTTTTTTCAAAATAAAAAAGAGCAAGATAAGATGGAAGCCGTGATGGTAAACGCCGTTGGTTTTGGCGGAAATGCCGTAAGCATACTATTAAAGTGTCCATCCAAATAAAAATATACCACTTCTTAAATCGGGTTTTTCTTGGTTTTAATAGTTGAGAATGCCTTATTTTTGAATCAGATTCCAAGCACTATGAGCAGCACAAAGCACAACTGGACCAAAGAAGAAATCCTTGAAATTTACAATAAGCCATTAATGGAATTGCTGTATGAAGCAGCTACTGTACACCGGGAACACCATGATCCTAACACGGTACAGGTTTCCACTTTGCTTTCCATTAAAACAGGAGGTTGCCCGGAAGATTGCGGGTATTGTCCCCAAGCTGCTCGTTACCATACCGATATAGAGGGCAACGATTTAATGTCCGTACAACAGGTGAAGGCACAGGCACTACGTGCAAAGGCCTCTGGAAGTTCCAGGGTCTGCATGGGAGCCGCATGGCGAAATGTAAAGGATGGACCTGAGTTTGATCAGGTGTTGGACATGGTTCGTACCATCAACAAATTGGATATGGAAGTGTGCTGTACCTTGGGTATGGTTACCGAAAATCAGGCCAAACGTTTGGCTGAAGCAGGGCTGTATGCCTACAATCATAACTTGGACACTTCGGAGGAATATTACAAGGAAGTCATTTCTACCAGAGGGTACGAAGACCGTTTGCAGACCATTGAGAATGTCCGTAAAACCAACGTAACTGTGTGCAGTGGGGGAATTATTGGTATGGGTGAATCTGTGGAAGACCGTGCAGGGATGCTAGTGGCCCTTTCTACCTTAAACCCACAACCTGAATCGGTTCCGATTAACGCCTTGGTTGCGGTTGACGGTACGCCCATGGAAGACCAAAAACCTGTTGAAATTTGGGAAATGATTCGCATGGTGGCCACAACTCGTATTGTAATGCCAAAAACACAAGTTCGACTTTCTGCTGGAAGGACCGAAATGAGCCGCGAAGGTCAGGCTATGTGCTTTTTTGCAGGAGCCAATTCCATTTTTGCAGGTGATAAATTATTGACTACGCCAAATCCTGATGTAAATGAGGACATGGCCATGTTCCAACAATTGGGCTTAAATCCACAAAAAGCCTTTGTAAAAGCGCCTCAGCCCAAAACAGTTGAAGCCGCTGAATCGCAATTTCAACCGTTGGGTGAAAAACCAAAATGGACAAGACCGGGCCATGTTATTGAACGAAATGAAGCGGCCAAACAAAAAACCGGACTGGTCTCCAAGGAATAGGGTTTCGCATTTTATATTGACCTTTTTACTAATTTAGTGGTTTCAAACTCATTGAAATCTTGAAACTAAACCTTGAACAGATTCCTAGGGAAGAGACCCTTTCCAAGAAGGAGTTTATCCAGAAATACTTCAAACCCCAGAAGCCAGTAGTTATTGAACGGTTTATTGAGGATTGGCCTGCTTATTCCAAATGGAATTTGGATTATATGAAAGACGTTGCGGGTGAAAAAGAAGTGCCATTGTATGATGATCGCCCGGTAAAGCACGATGAGGGGTTTAATGAGCCCCATGCCAAAATGAAGATGCGGGAATACATTGACCTGCTAAAAAGCAAGCCCACCAAATACCGAATTTTTCTGTGGAATGTCTTGAAGGAGGTGCCCCAGCTTCAAAAGGATTTTTCATATCCCGATTTTGGTCTGCCTTTGATGAAAGGTCTACCAATGCTATTTTTTGGGGGAAGCAACTCGCACACCTTTATGCATTATGATATTGACTTGGCCAATATTTTCCATTTTCATTTTGAAGGGAAAAAGCAATGCATACTGTTTTCCCAAACTGAGACTAAGTTTTTGTATAAGATTCCACATTCCTTGATCACACGGGAAGATATTGATTTTGATTCCCCAGATTTGGACAAATGGCCTGCGCTAAAACACGCTAAGGGTCATGTGGCCCAGTTGGAACATGGGAATGTGCTTTACATACCTGAAGGGTATTGGCACCATATGAAATACATTACTCCCGGATTTTCCATGAGTCTGCGTGCCATTGCCCGAAAACCCAAGAATTTTGGGAAGGCCGTCTATAATATCTTTTTTATGCGCCATTTTGATAATGTAATGCGTAGGCTAAAAGGGCAAGAGTGGATTGATTGGAAAAATGAAGAGGCAGTTGTTCGAACCGAAAGGCTATTGGCTCAAAAATAATTAAATCAATTCTTGCAGTTTTTCGTAGACCAAATGGCTTTCCCAACCTCGGTATAAAAGATAGTCTGCTAATTTTTTCTTTCTTTTTAATGGGTTGGATTCCTTGATTTGCCCCAATCTTTTTTGGGCAAGTTCATTCAAGGTACTGTGATAAATTTCGTCATCAATTTCTGCCAATGCACTTTTAATGTTGAAGGCTGAAATTTCTCGTTTTTTCAATTCCAGGACAATACGTTTCTTGCCCCATTTTTTTATGTTGAATTTTCCGCGGGCAAAACTTTTGGCGAACCGTTCTTCGTTCAAATAATTTTCTTGGATCAAGTGGGCCATAATTTGATCTATGGCTTCGGGAATCATGCGCATACCCTTTAGTTTTTCAACGACCTCAAAATGGCAGCGCTCTTGGTAGGCACAGTAGTGTTCCATTTTTTTTGTGGCC
The DNA here is from genome assembly GCA_030427985.1 of Bacteroidia bacterium. Lineage (GTDB taxonomy): Bacteria > Bacteroidota > Bacteroidia > Flavobacteriales > Flavobacteriaceae > Flagellimonas. Next base: position 8,126 of record JAUIBH010000104.1, read on the forward strand.
TCGGACAAGGTGTAGCTTTTGGTATATGGCATGTTCAAATGTACATAAAACAAAAAAGCGACCCCATTTCTGGAGTCGCTTGTTATTATGGTCGTATTGTTTTACCGTCTTTATCCTTGAAACGGTATTCAAGATATTTGTAGGCATCCCTAGGTTGTACCTTGATCCATTTTTTATAGGTTTTGAACCACTTGGAACGGATGGAGGGAAATCCTTTGGTAATATAGGCCGCAATAAACGGATGTATGTTCAATACAATTCCGTTGTTTTTGTGGTCTCCTTTTAGGATTCGCTCCAAATCTGACTGAATATGATCGATCAAGACAATTGGGGCTTCCACTTCGGCACCGGTGCCGTTGGGATTTTCCTCACTGGTCTTAATGTTCATTTCCGGACGTACCCGTTGTCTTGTAATCTGTACAAGTCCAAACTTACTGGGCGGCAAAATCTTGTGTTTTGCCCTATCGTCCTTCATTTCGTTCCTCAGGTGATCAAACAGTTTTCTTCTGTGTTCACCTCGGGTCATATCTATAAAATCTATTACAATGATTCCGCCCATATCGCGCAAACGCAATTGTCTAGCAATTTCTGTTGCAGCAAGTAAGTTTACCTCTAGTGCGGTATCTTCTTGGTTCTTGGCCTTGTTGGAACGGTTGCCACTGTTCACATCAATAACGTGCAGTGCTTCGGTATGTTCAATAACAAGATATGCCCCACGGCTCATTGAGGCCGTGCGTCCGAACGAGGTCTTGATTTGACGCTCGATTCCAAACTTTTCAAAAATAGGAGCAGAACCGGTGTATAATTTTACAATGGATTCTTTTTCGGGTGCTATTTCGTGCAAATAATCCTTGATTTGATTGTAGAGCGTTTCTTCATCAACATGTATTCCTGTGAAGGAATCGTTGAAAACATCCCTTAAAATGGAGGAAGCTCTGTTGAGTTCCACCAATACTTTGGAGGGATGCGGTGCTCTTTGCAATTTCTTGCACATTGTTATCCATTTGGAAAACAAGTTCTGAAGATCTTTGTCTAGTTCTGCAACTTTTTTGCCTTCTGCTACGGT
>JAUIBH010000105.1 GCA_030427985.1 Bacteroidia bacterium
TCGCGAAGGCTTTGCAAGGGTATTGTTGGAAGCATCTGCATATGGATTGCCCTTGGTTACCACAGATGTGCCCGGTGTCACCGATATTGCAAGGCACATGAAAGAAGGGTTAATTGTAAAACCAAAGGATTCCGAGGCGTTGGCGGAAGCCATTATAGCCTTATATGAAAATGAAGCGTTAGCGAACGAACTTTCTAAAAATGCGTTGCTCAATGTTCAGAATTACAGCATGGAAGTTGTAAGTAAAGCCTATTCAGACCTATATCATCAAGCATATGAAAATTGATTTTTCTCCTCCGTTCATTAATGATAAAGTAAAAGAGGAAGTCCTTAAATCCTTGGACTCTGGGTGGATAACCACCGGTCCACAAGTACGCAAACTTGAAGAACAGATCAAGAAGGCTACAGATGCCCCTGAAGTGGTCTGTGTAAACTCATGGACTTCTGGAGCCATTTTGGTCTTAAAATGGTTCGGAGTGGGTGAAGGTGATGAAGTGATTATACCGGCATATACGTATGCGGCTACTGCAATGTCTGTGATTCATGCCGGGGCCAAGCCGATTATGGTAGATGTTGGTGAAGATTTTAATATTACCATTCAAAACATTGAAGAAGCAATTACGCCCAGAACTAAGGCCATTATCCCTGTTGATTTTGCAGGGTGGCCGTGCGATTATGATGGAATCAATGATTTGGTAGCCAAAAAAAGGGAATTGTTTGTCCCAAAAGGCGAAACTCAGGAAAAGCTGGGGCGTATTTTGGTGGTGGCCGATGCTGCACATTCCATAGGTGCGATGTATAAGGGTAAAAGCACTGGCGTTTTAACGGATATCACTATTTTTTCATTACATGCAGTAAAGAATGTGACCACTGCCGAAGGTGGGGCAATCTGTTTGAATCTTCCGGAACCGTTTAATAATGATGAACTTTATCGCACCCTAAGGTGTTATTCTTTAAATGGGCAGACTAAGGATGCTTTGGCCAAATCCAAGGCAGGGAGCTGGAGATACGATATTATTTACCCGGGACTCAAGATTAACCTTCCTGATGTATTAGCTGCCATCGGAGTAGGTCAAATGGAGGTGTATTTGGATGACATATTGCCAAAACGAAAAGAGATTTTTGAACAATACAATTCCTTTTTTCAGGAAAAAGATTGGGCCATTGAACCACATTTTCATACGGATGATCAACAATCATCTTGTCATTTGTATCCGCTTAGAATCAAAGGGGCATCAGAGGAACAAAGAGATTTGATCATTCAAGGAGTTGGAGAAAAGGGAGTAGCTGTAAACGTCCATTTTCAGCCATTGCCCAGATTATCGCTTTTTAAACAAATGGGATATAAAGAAGAAGCGTATCCAATGGCCATGCAGATGTACACAAATGAAATATCATTGCCCATATATCCACAATTGTCCCATGAACATATCGTCTATATTGTAAAAGTGGTTTCAGAGACAGTGGAAAATGTCATAAGATGAAAAGATTGTTTGACATAATACTGTCTTCTTTCGGGATACTTCTATTGTCGCCCATACTTGTAATTATTGCCGCATTGGTCAAGATTTCATCCAAAGGACCTGTTTTTTATAGGCAAGTGAGAGTTGGTAAAGGAAACGAGGATTTTAGAATTTTCAAGTTTAGGACTATGTATACTGGTTCGGACAAAAAAGGACTACTTACAGTGGGAGGTAGGGACCCTAGGGTTACCAAAGTGGGTTATTATCTGAGAAAATTCAAATTAGATGAACTTCCTCAACTCTTCAACGTTTTTACTGGTGAAATGAGTTTGGTGGGACCAAGGCCAGAGGTGAGAAAATATGTTGATTATTATTCCGATTCCGATATGGAAGTTCTTTCCGTACGACCGGGAATAACTGACTATGCCTCCATAGCTTTTAGAAATGAGAATGATATTCTAAAAGAATCCGAAGATCCAGAAAGAAAATACATAGAGGAAATAATGCCTATAAAACTGGGTCTCAATAAAAAATATATAGCCGAAAAGGGTATGTTCAAAGACTTGTCCATTATACTCAAAACCATAACCGTTATTATAAATAAACAATAGTTCATGAAAATTTTAGTGACAGGAGCCGCTGGCTTTATTGGATTCCATGTATGCAAATCTTTGCTGGAAAAGGGACATAAGGTTGTTGGGCTGGATAACATAAACGATTACTACCCACGAAGTCTTAAGTTTTCTAGGTTGGAGCAATTGGGCATTGAGGAGGTCAAGGCCAAAAATTTCAATACCATTGTCGAGAGCAGTATATACCCAAATTTTAGTTTTATTCGCTTGGGATTGGAGGATAAAGCTTCTATGGATAAACTATTCAATGACAACAAATTCGAAATTGTATGTAATCTAGCAGCCCAAGCAGGAGTGAGATATAGTCTTGAGAACCCCTCTGCCTATATTGAAAGTAATATTGTGGGCTTCTTTAACATATTGGATAACTGCATGCATCATGAAATTAAACATTTGGTGTATGCCAGTAGTTCCAGTGTATACGGATTGAATAAAAAAGTTCCTTTTGAAACTACCGATAATGTAAACCACCCTATTAGTCTATATGCTGCCTCCAAAAAAAGTAATGAGCTAATGGCCCATACCTATAGTCATCTTTATAACTTTAAGACTACAGGGTTACGGTTCTTTACGGTTTATGGCCCTTGGGGAAGACCAGATATGGCCATGTTTCTGTTTACAAATGCCATGCTAAAAGGCAATCCCATAAAAATATTCAACAATGGGGAATTGGAAAGAGATTTCACCTATATAGACGATATCGTAAACGGTGTGGTGAGGATTATAGAAAAACCTGTTGTAGAAGACGAACCTAAATATAAGATTTTCAACATTGGTAATAATGATTCCGTTAAGCTAACAGATTTCATAGAAACCTTAGAAAAGGAGTTGAACATAGAAGCCAAAAAAGAGTATTTGCCCATGCAGCCAGGGGATGTAAAGAAAACTTGGGCTAATGTAGATGATTTGGTAAACGAATACAATTACGAACCAAACACAAGCATATCTGTTGGCATTAAACGTTTTGTGGAATGGTTCAAGGCCTATTACAAAATCTAATATCAAGTGTCATGAAGTTCAAACTATTTAAACAAAATGCCATTGATCTTCTTAGAAGAAAATCCTCACAGCGATTTATTCCAGAAATTGATGCCCTGCGTTTTTTTGCCATATTACCCGTAATGTTTGCGCATTGTAGCCAAGCTTTTTTAGATTACAACACCAATTTTGATCGTGAGCTGATCGAAAATGAAAGTTTGCTGCGCTATGTTATGTATCAAGGAAATCTGGGGGTAGAACTGTTTTTCGGCATTAGTGGATTTATCCTTGCACTTCCTTTTCTTGGGAAAAAAGTAAAGGATCTAGACTTTAGGAGCTATTTCTTGCGCAGACTTATCCGAATTGAACCACCCTATCTTATTGCGATAACTGTATTTTTTTTGGTACACCTTTTTATAATGGGGCAACATGATTTTGCCTTTTTATGGGATCGTTATGTGGCTTCATTTTTTTATGTACACAATCTAGCATACCACTCCTATTCCTACATCCTTCCTCCGGCATGGAGTTTGGAAATTGAGGTACAGTTCTATCTGTTAATGCCAATTTTCATTCTAGGCTTCTGTTTAATAAATAAAGCTGTATGGCGTTATTTTCTTTATTTCTTGATGTTGATGCTTTCTTTGCATTTGGATGTTACCCCTGATTTAGACTTAAACGATTATTTGAGATACTTTCTGGCTGGAATTATTGCAGCGGATATATACAAAAATGTCAAATTTGAAAGATTTTGGGTTTGGGATATCTTTTTTGTGGTGAACCTGTTTCTTTTTTTCTTTGTTTTTGGCGATTGGATGCTAAGGACACTTAGTTTATTCTTGATTCTGATATCGTCTTTTAACCTGTCTATTTTGAAAAAAGTGGTGACCAATAATTGGGTTACGGTCATTGGGGGAATGTGCTACTCATTATATTTGCTTCATTTTCCATTTTACCATTTGGTCATGAAAGCTTTTTCAGATAAACTTACATTTACTGATTCTTACGAATTAACCTTTATTTCCCAGGCTTTGATTTTTATTCCTATTTCAATTGTAGTGATTACAGGATACTACCTTTTAGTTGAAAAGCCATTTATGCTACTTAGCCAAAAGTATGGAAAAATAGGGAAAAAGAATTCTAAAAAACCAATAGAAGCTTAAGCTTCTATTGGTTTTTTTATAAATAATTAGGTTCTTTCTTATCTAGTTTCTATCAACCATATTCAAGAACTCTTCCAAATTGGTGTAGCCATCTTGATCGGCGTCATCATTGGCACCAGTATTTAAGGTTCCGAAATTAGCCATTTCCCAGAGGTCTGCCATTCCATCTTTGTCGGTATCGTAATCACCATTTCTTTGATTGGTAGGAATGTAAGGGTATACATAGCTACCCCCATCATACCAAACGAATCCATTGCAGCCTTTACAGTTAGTATAGGTATCATTTAGAAAGTCACTTATATATTCTTCGTCCAAATCGTCTTGCCAAATCCCATAAGAGCCATCTGATTTTAGATATTTATTGGCTCCAACATCACCGGTTACATCATTTAATGCTTCACTTGCAGAGGTTGTTGTAACAGGAACACCTTCTATGCTAAATGGACTATTGGCAAAGTAGCTCTCCCAAGGATTGGGAGGACTCACGGCCTGACCGTTTATCGTAATTGTCCAACCATCCCTGTTGTCCTGGTTGGCAAAATCCATACCTTTATAATAATTACCAGAAGGATAAACCTTTACGTCATGTCCTGACTTTACACTTAACATGTTGAGCCCATTGCCTTTACTGGTATTGGAAGTGGCACCTGGTCTATAATAGTTGTTGATTTGGTTTACTCTCGCATTACATTCAGCACTTATAAGTTTAAATTTCCAGTTCCCAATAAGATTATTTATATATTCGTGCGTTCCCCCTGCTGCATTTGAAGGCATTCTATTGTACCCATGAATAGATAGATTGTGATGGGATGAAAAATAAGTCAAGGTACTCCATACATCCGGAGTTTGTTCACCACCGGCCAACCCTCCATTCTGACTTTCACCTGTCAAAACTCGCTGCACTGTAACATTTCCGGATTGAGAACCGCCAAAATGCCAAAAATCTATGGTTTCATCGCCACCTCCAGATACAGAAAGATGGTCGTATATTACATATCGACAGCTCATGCAGGTTATGGCATCATTGCCTTCTCCAGCTCCTTGGCTATTGAAAGGTCTGACCCTAATATATCTTACGACAATATTTTGAACATTGTAAAATTGCAGAGGAGCCCCTTTAATGGTGATACCTCCTTGAGGGGCAGTTTGTCCTGCAATGGTCAAATTACTATGCTCGGGGCCACTAAGTACAATGCTGCTATTAAGTTCAATTTCACCAGAAATGTTAAAAACAATTGTTCTGGGACCATTTTGTTGAAGAGCCCATCTGAACGATCCCTCACCACTATCCGCTAGGGTTGTTACAAATAAAACCTGTCCACCACGGCCACCTGTTGCATATGCACCAGCTCCCTCTGCGGAAGGGAATGCTAAAACACCATGGGATACCTCATCATCCAATACGGGGTTGGTGTCAGAATCTGAATCACCTACAATGTTGTCATTGCTATTTTGATTTTCTTCTTGTACTGTCTCATCTATTTCTTTTTCAATCGCCTGAGTAAAAACATCCTCATCTTTTTGGCATGATGAAAAAACAATAAGCAGAAAGTAGGTTAGGAAAATGCTCATCAGGAACTTTTGAGGTTTTTTCATAAATAATTAGATTTGTGGGGTATCGGAGATTTCATCACGAGTGTAAATTTAATCCTAAAAAAAAATAAATCGACAAAAACGTTTCATTTTTCGATGAAATGCACGAACAACCTTTTTTAACTATATTTTATTTAAACATTTTGAATAAAGTCTTCTACGAACCGATTTCGAATTGTGGATTTCCTCTTTAACTTTTTTTAACAATATTCATGGTTTTTTTCGATGAACGACATAAAACTGTTAATGGAGATTGTCACAATTCAATTAACGATTATAGAGCAATCCCATCCTGGATTAAACATTTTTTCAATAAGAGATCAATCAAAAAATGAAACAAAAACTAAAGATTGGTGTGCTGATAGATCAATACCAAATTCCCTCTTGGGAAAATAGCATGCTACAAGAATTGATGGATTCACCTTATGCAGAGATAACCGTATTGATAAAAAAGAAGGTGGGTAAAACCACTCAGGAAACTTTTTTACAGAAACTAAAAAAATACGGAAGGGTTTTTTTGTATGAACAATACATGAAGATTGAGCAAAAGTTGATAAATCTTTCTCCCAATGCATTTGAACTGCAAGATATAAGGGAGACTGTTTCGGCCCCCGAGTTAAATGTTGAGACTACAGAGACTGCTTTTAGTGACAGAGTGGTAGATGAAGACATAACCAAAATCATAGACTATAATTTGGATGTGCTCCTACGCTTTGGTTTTAGAATCTTAAGGGGTAACATACTAAAATGTTCGAAGTATGGTGTATGGTCCTACCATCATGGGGATAATAATGTGAACAGAGGTGGACCCGCGGGAGTTTGGGAAGTTATAAAGGGATGGGATGAAACAGGGGTGATACTGCAGATTCTTACCGAAGATTTGGACGGAGGAGTAAAACTATTTGAGTCCTATTCATCCACCGATAAGTCCAGTGTCCAGCGAAACAGGAACAACTATTATTGGAAAGCAAAATCCTTTATTCCAAGAAAGCTTAAAGAGCTTTATGAAATGGGAGAAAAGGACTTTTTTGAAAGTGTTTCACCCCTCAACAATAAGCCGAGCATCTATTACAATGAGCTTTTTTTAACCCCGGGGAATTTCACCATGGTGAAATATATTTCAAAAAGAGTTTGGCAAACCGTTAAGGATAAGATAAGGGAACTTTTTATTTTGGATCAGTGGATTTTACTATTTAAGTTTGAAAAGCAAGATAAGATTTCGCAATCTTTTTTCAGGTTCAAAAGGTTGGTGCCTCCAAGAGACCGTTTTTGGGCAGACCCTTTTATAGTTGTAAATGATAATAGATATTTTGTTTTTCTTGAAGAATATATCTATAAGAAGGGAAAAGGAGTAATTTCTGTTATGGAACTCAATGAAAAGGGAATAGTTGGGGGGTGTCAACCGGTTTTGGAGACCGATTACCATCTTTCGTATCCATTTCTGCTTGAAGACGGGGACAAAATATACATGATTCCCGAAAGTGCTGATAATAGTACTGTTGAGCTTCATGAGTGCGAAGAATTCCCACTAAAATGGAAACTTAAAAAAGTACTTTTGGATAACATCAGCGCATATGATGCCACAATTTTTCAATACGATGGAAAATATTGGATGTTTGTCAATGTCAGAACCAATGAAGGAGCTTCTACATGGGATGAGCTTTTCCTGTTCTATGCAGACAGCTTGTTTGATGAATGGAAGGAGCATCCAATGAATCCTGTTGTTTCAGATGTAAAAAAAGCCAGACCAGCAGGTAATATCATCGAGTACCAAGGAGATTTGTACAGACCAGGGCAAAACTGTGCCAAAAGATATGGGCATGGAATGACACTTTGCAAGATTACCAAACTTACCGAAAAGGAATATTCGGAAGTGGAGGTGCAATCCATTTATCCCAATTGGGAGAAAGACCTATTGGCCACACACACCCTTAATACCAAAAACAGACTTACGGTCATAGACGCAATGATCAAGAGAAATAGGTTTTAGTATGCTTTTTTGAGAAATAAGGGCAACGAAGCTGTTTTCATAATATTGTAATCCCTGAAATCCTTTTAACGATAAAACTGGTGTTTTGTCGAAATTCCCAACTACTGGATTTTTATGCGTTCGACTATTGAGTAGCTTTAAGGAAATTCCCCGTTTTTTTGAACTAAATCAACCTTTTCAACCATGCAAAAGAGTGCATATATAGCAATTCTTGCTATCTGCAGCTTTCATTTTATCTATTCACAAAATCCATCGCAAGATGGTCAATGGAGTGATCCAATAGGATTTGGAATTGTGCCAGTGGCTGTGGCCAATTTACCCGATGGGAGACTCATTACCTGGTCTTCTAAGTTCAGGGATACCTTCGGGGGCCAAGATGGAGCAACCTTTACAGAGATATTCGACCCTTTTGTGGGTACCCATGGGCAAGCATTGGGCGAATTTACAGCCAACACAAATCATGACATGTTTTGTCCAGGCATCAACAACCTTCCAGATGGTCGGATTCTTTCGGCAGGGGGGTCTTCCAGTGAACGAACAAGCATTTATGACCCGGTAACAGGTCTATGGGAAGTAGCGGACAACATGAACATTCCTCGCGGATATCAAGGCAATGTCACCTTGTCCGATGGTTCTGTTTTTACTTTGGGGGGATCTTGGAGCGGCAATGGCAACTCTGGGGCAAGGGATGCGGAAATATGGACGGAAAGCACTGGATGGGTTGTATTGTCCGGTATTGATGGAGATGACATCTACACTGGAGTAGACCTTTCAACGGAATCGGAAGGAGTTTACAGAGCAGATAACCACGCATGGTTATGGCCTGCGTCCAATGGTGGTCTTTTTCATGCAGGGCCAAGCGAGTTGATGCATTGGATCGATGTTTCGGGAAATGGGAGCATTGTAAGTGCGGGTCAACGGTCAAATGATTCGTATTCCATGAAAGGAACTACGGTAATGTTCGATGTGGATAAAATTTTGAAAGTGGGTGGTTCTGAATCTTATTCTAGTGGTCACCCAGCCAAAAATAATGCTTATGTCATCGATATAAATGTTCCCTATGGTACAACACCCAATGTTACAAGCGCAGGGCAACTTTCCTTTTCCAGGACCATGCACAACAGTACTGTCCTTCCCAATGGTGATGTTCTGGTCACCGGAGGACTTGATAGGGCGGAAGTGTTTT
>JAUIBH010000184.1 GCA_030427985.1 Bacteroidia bacterium
AATAATCCAGCAAGCAGAACGGTCGTGTTCCAGGTTCCCGACCATCGAGATAACGGGAGTAGTTCTCAATTCCGGAGCAATAACCCAATTCCCGAATCATTTCCAAATCAAAGTTGGTACGTTCCTCCAATCGTTTGGCTTCCAGGGGCCGGCCAATTTCCTTAAAATAGGCTATCTGCTTGACCAAATCATCCTGAATTTGTCGGATGGCATGCTGAAGCACATCGGGTGAAGTAACGAACATATTGGCGGGGTAGATGTTCAACGAATCGTAAATTTCAATGACTTTGTTGTTGAAGGGGTCCAACGCCTCAATTTCCTCAATTTCATCCCCAAAAAAGTGAATACGGAACGCATAATCTGCATAGCCGGGGAAGACATCCACAACATCGCCCTTCACCCTAAAATTTCCATTTCTGAAATCCGCAGTAGTTCTGGAATACAGGCTTTGCACCAGTTGTTTCAGAAATTTTGTGCGTGAAATGACCTGATCTCTGTGGATAGAAATCACGTTCTTTTGGAATTCTATTGGGTTTCCAATACCATACAAACAAGAAACCGAAGCTACCACTAAAACATCCCTCCGTCCAGAAAGCAGGGAAGAGGTGGCACTCAACCTCAATTTTTCAATATCCTCATTGATGGAAAGGTCCTTTTCGATATAAAGCCCACTTGAAGGAATGTAGGCTTCAGGTTGGTAATAATCATAATAAGATACAAAATATTCCACAGCATTATTTGGAAAAAACTGCTTGAACTCAGAATACAACTGAGCGGCCAAGGTCTTGTTGTGGGCCAACACCAAAGTGGGGCGCTGAACGGATTCCACCACATTGGCCACAGTAAATGTTTTTCCGGACCCTGTTACTCCAAGCAGGGTTTGGTGCGGGTCTCCCGCGTTTATGCCCTCCACCAATTGCTTAATGGCCTCCGGTTGATCACCAGTGGGACTGAACTCCGATACTACCTGAAACTTCATCCGATAAAAATAGTAAAGGTAGATGCTAAATAGAAGCGAAGCACTAATATTCTTAGCTACTGATACTACAAATCGCGCTTTTTCAATAATGCGTAGGACAAGTAGATAAAAAGCGCCGTCCAAAAGAAGACGATTAAAAACTCGTACCAATAGGTGTGGTAGTCAAACCGGAAGTTCTCCCCAATCTGGTCACCGATATTTTGAACTGCAGACAGTCGGGAACCAGGTTCTTTGATCAAATTCATCATGGATTCCAATGGGAAGAAATCTTTCACCTTTTTTGCAGCGGGCCAACTCATGACTTTCCACCCCAATAACCCAAAAACGACTTGCTCCAAAATGGTCCAGAGAATTAAGAAACCAAGGGCAAATGCAGAGCGCTTGACCAGAATACCCAAAAAGAGGCAGAAGGAGAAAAAGCCCACCAGTTTTACGAAAAAGGCCAACAAGAATTCCAAGTCAGAAAAAATAATGGACAACTCATTATAATCTGAATAAACCAACCCCAATACCATGGAAACCACAAAGACAAAAACCGTTGATATCAATGCAAAAGAAATGACCGTCAGTACTTTGGAAAGAATAAATTCTTTTTTTGAAAGACCGTCAATTAAATTTTGTTTAATGGTCTTGTTGCTGTATTCATTGGACATCATGGAAACAATAACGATGGCCAGAAATAATTTAAAAATTGCGGCCACAAAAGTGTTAAAGTGCCAGATATATGGAAAGTTGAATATTCCCTGATCGGCCAAATGAAATTGAACCGGGCCAATGTCAAACTTTATGGCGGCAATCAATGCAATTGAGGTCAACAGCGCAAAATACGAGATGA